>NZ_JBLWTN010000020.1:0-103925 GCF_048270125.1 Thalassoglobus sp.
ACGAAGAAGAACTCCTGGAATCCCTCAACAAATCCCCTCCTTGACACACCGCAAAAAAAGTGCCGAACAATATTGGGCCAGTCCTGACCTGGAGTTGAGTACTTGTTGTCCTGACCGGGAGGCAAATAACACTCGTTATACTCTTTGTGTACATTTTTGTGGTCATCTGGGTGGAGAGGAATTAAGTTACGTCGATCAATAGGGTTTCCACCTCTCCCAAGTGGTCGAACGTGATGTACAGGCCAAGGAACTCCATTCGTACTCGGAAAACTTCCCCACATGGCTTCGACAAGCCTTCTAAATTTATCTCGATATGCATTCCACTCTTTCCTAGATTTATCAGTGATATTTTTTGGGCATTTCGGAGCACAACAGCAATGAACGAAGGCAAAGTTGGTTCCAAATGCGCCGCGTAAAGCATGCTTCACGTCAATCCCCACATCTGCAATCCAAATACAACCTTTCAACTCTTCTCCATTTTTTTTGCACTCCTCTTTACAGTTGTCGAAAAATGTTGACCGACATTTCCAAGGTCCCACGTTCAGAGTCACTTTGGTAGAAATTGGAAATCCTGGACGGTTTGAAACCCATTGGCGATTTCCAGAAGGGTCAATATAAGATTGAGGTGAGTTACTGACGTACAAAAAGAGGTTGAATCCGCCCTCGAAACCAAACGGGTCTAAAGCCATCCATCGTCCAGCGACTGGCGAATAAATCCTCGCTCGAATGTATAGGTTTCCGGTATCAAAATCGAAGTAATATCCGACGCTTCCGGTGAACTGGAACGGATTCTTTGTCGAGCCACTGGAGTTGATAACATTGCCCCAGGCATCGTAGAGGTACGTGTCGGTAATAGCTTCAGTGTTGTCAGTGAGTTCTCTGGTTGAACCCAATGCTTCGTAGTGGTAGTAGCTTGGACTCCAAACCGCTCCTGATTTTCGGTATTGTGAGACCAAGTTTCCGTAGTAGTTTGGCTCATTAGTGTAGACGACATTGATTTCGTCATTTTCATCAGCTTCAGCGAGGTAATTCTGATCGTCCCAGATGAATTTCTTGGTTCCAGTCGATTCTTCTAGTTTGACTCTTAATCCGTCCGGTTCATACACCATGGTGTTGCGGATGCCAGTCGGTAGCTCAACTAATGTCGTCTTGTTTTCGTAGTCCCAGGTTGTGGTGGTGCGGTCACCCGAAGGGGCTTGGACGAGTTGTTGATTGCCAGCATCGTCGAACGTGTAGGTAGTGGTTCCACTGGTGTCGATACTGGTTTCTAATTGGTTCGCTGCATCGTAGCTATAGGTGGTTCTGGCACCGTTTTCGTTTTTGACGAGGCGATTGCCCACGCTGTCATAGGTGAACGTATTGCGATACGGAACAGTCCCCGTGCGGTGTTCTGCGGTCAGGAACGAGCTCGGATACCGCTGTTGAATTTCCTGCAACAACTGGTGACGTTCCCCCGGGAAGTCGTGTCCCACGAATGCAATGTCGTATTGCTGAGGAACGTCAATTCGACCATGAATCTTTGGATCACAGGCCAATGGCAACCACGAGACGTGTTGAACACCAGCTGAGTGGAGTCTCTCAGCACCATCGCCAATACATAGCCATCAACACGACCATGTTCGACATCCGACTGCGTCAAGCTTGCTGTTATGTAAGCAGCATCATCTGTGTTATCACCATATGGCAACGCCTCCAACACTGCCTCAGATGGAGGCGGGTTCGCAATCTCTTCGTACGCATCATGACGCCCCTGTTTGAGAATCGCAGCAATTTGACAAGTTGACAAGTCGCCTGAGAAATCGCAGTGGAATGCATAATGTCTGAAATTGGAATCGGTACTTAGATTTCAGCATACGACAGCGGATTCCTGTTGACTTCTGCAGAGTAGTCCGCCTCCGTTTCAGGTTGGCTGAGATCAGGGCAACTCCAACACTGGCCTTACCTTCTGCCGTGTGTCGAGCCGTTGAGAATGTCAGGAAAACGACATTCCCCGGCACGATAAGCTTTGAAAATGACCTCTGGTGCTTTCGTCCAAATTAGTGACTCGTTGGGGAGGCTTCTAACCCAGTAGGTTTTCCTCCAGAGTCTCTGATCAATGTCCGATAAATAGAGATGAGCGTTGTTTTCACCTTAATACTTTCACTCAGGCTCTTGAGTTCTTCGGTTTTCATGTTTCGCAACTTACTCATCCTCTGGACCATATCGGCAGCCATCTTTCATGTGCTGTTGGGATGCTGTTCACCGTATGTCAGTTGTGGTGCCTTTCCCTGCACAGCGTGCATCGACTCTTCTTTGCATGATTGTCAATGTGATTGCTGTCAATCTGATCGTGACGAATCAGAGAATCCCGAATCAAAACACGAAAGCAGTCTTGTCCCGTCAACGTGCGAGAACAGTCATCCGAGCCCTCAAAAGCCATGCGATGAAGTGAACTGCCAGTTTGTGTTTGCATCTCGAACCGATGACACTTTAGACACAATTTCAAGTAACCTGCTCACGAACGTTCAAGAGGTCTTGCCGGCTTCATATTTTCTTGACGTGCTGCTCGGGGGCATTCGACCTGAGCAACCTGATCTATTCTTAGCAACTTCTGAACCGCTGTACGCCATCAAGCAGGTTTGGCAAATCTAGAGTAAACTCAACATTGGTCTTTACATTCTGCCTCGTGGCGAGCAGGCTATGAAGTCATGAAAGTGACCTGCACAGACACGACAAGCATTAACGAGTGCTAACAATCCCCGCATGTGGGTTTGGAATCCCAGTGAATCAAAACGATTTCAGAGGTATTGCTAGCGGCTCTCAATATGCTCCAGCGTTTGATAGACCATTCTTCTTTCCGTGGCAGGGACTGGCGTACGCTCATTTGAGCGAGTCCCCCCCGACGTCCCTCGAAATACCTGGTAGCTGCTAAACCGCTGCCTGCTGCCGCAGTCACTGATCTCACACTCAACACGAGTTTCACCGGGCCCTCGTTCTCTACGTCTCAGATGAGCGATTGTCATTGATCGCAGACTCCGATTCGCCGAGTCGGTTGATGCAGACTCGATTCACATTCGGAATAGTAAAGGATTTCAACCATGACCAAGAATACTCAAGCACTCGCGTTGGCATTCATGCTGATTGCTGGAGCACTCCCGCTGGATCATCAAGCAGCCGCTGCTGAGCTCAGTGCGGGTCAGCAGGCAGTTCAATCGAATGCCAAAGATGGCAAATTCAGTTTCGTTTTGTTCTATCGCAGCAAGGACTCGGCAACTCAGTCGATGCAGCAAGTCCTTCAATCGACGCTTGCGAATCGACAGGATGCTGCAATTGTATCAGTTCAAATTAGTGACAATCGCGAACAAGCATTGATCAGCCAGTTTGATGCGACTCGAATTCCGATGCCAGCCGTTGCAGTTCTAGCCCCAAACGGAGCGATCGCGAGCGTGTTTCCTCAGCGAGTCACACCTCAGCATCTCACTGCAGCTATTGTTTCTCCCGCACAAGCGGAATGCCTGAAAGCGCTTCAGGATCAGAAAATCGTTGTGCTGTGTGCTCATCCAGAAAAGGAAAAGGCCGTTCCAGCTGGTGTGACTCAGTTCCAAAATGACGCGCTGTTCAAGGAACGCACCAAAGTTGTCACTGTGAAAGCAAATGATCCAGCGGAAGCTCGCTTTCTTCAGCAACTTCGCGTCCGTACCGACCATCCGACTTCCATCGTGGCGTTTATGGCCCCTCCTGGAATCATGCTCGGCCTATACAACGAGAATGTCACACACAGCATTCTGGCTCAGAGACTGGCTGCTGCCGGGCAGTGTTGCGATGACAAAAACTGCAAGCACCACAAATCCGCTGGTGGAAAACAAGCACCGCGACGTTGATTCTAATTTTCGTGCAGAGGAATCGCTTCTTTGCAGTCGTTTGTGATTTCGGTGCTTAACTTAATACTCAACACTCAGGATTTGATTTCATGAAACTTCGAACACTCATCTGGAAGGAACTCTGGCAACGTCCCACGACGATGCTGACGAGTCTTTTAACAGTGACGCTCGGCGTTGCAGCCCTCGTTGCGATTCAAAGCATTACCGTCTCTTCCGAACAGAAAATTGCGGGTGACATGGAATCACTGGGGGCAAACGTGCTTGTGCTGCCTACCAGTGCATCCTTGCAGGATTACTATGCCGCCGACATGCATGGTCAGACCATGCCCGAGGAGTATGTCACGAGGTTGGCACTGGCTCGAATGCCGGGAGTTGAAAACCTTGCTCCGAAACTGTGCGTCGCGGAAACGGTAGATTCCACTCCGGTCACGCTTACTGGAATTCTTCCCCGTTCTGAATTTCAGGCGAAATCAGCATGGCAGGGTCTCAACCTGATGGCGAATCCTGTCGGCTCCGGTCGAGGATGCTGCCTCACTGCGACTTCAGTCGGAAATGGTGAGGACGAAAACCCTGCAGATCTTGCAACGACACGAACCATTCAAACTCTCGGGAAGCGAGAAGTTATTCTGGGTGCAGATATTGCCACGAAGCTCGAAAAGAAAATTGGGGATGAACTGAACCTGCTGGGAGAAAAATTCCAGGTACTTGCGGTCCTCCCTGAAACTGGAACGGTCGATGACAGTCGCCTGTTCGCTCATTTACATTCCGTTCAGGATCTCTCTGGAGCCGGGCCAGTCATCAATGTCGTCGAGATCATGGCGTGCTGTGAGGAAGCAGCGGGCGATCTGATCGGTGATCTCTCAGCGGTACTTCCCGAAACACGGATCGTAACCATTGCACAAGTCGTGGAAACACAAGTCGCTGTCAACGGATTGATGTCGAGTCTCTCCTGGGTCTTCTTTTCGATCCTGCTGCTTGTCGGAGGAGCGAGTATTGCCAGCGTCATGTTTGCGAATGTTACCGAACGCCGCAAAGAAATTGGCACACTCATGGCTTTGGGAGCAGGGCGTCGGGTTGTGACGCAACTGTTTCTCGGTAAAGCAACTCTTCTAGGTGTCTCAGGTGGATTCATCGGATTTTTGGCAGGGACGGTTGTCGCAGTCGTTCTCGGACCGCAGCTCCTCGGGATTGCTGTGAGTCCAATGCCACAGCTACTGGCGATCGGCATGATGACAGCAACAGTCGTGTCCTTACTTGCCAGCTACTTTCCCGCCCGCAAAGCGGCAGGGCTCGATCCCTGCCTCGTGTTCAACGACGCCTGATTTTTCAAAACGATCATTGGACCAAGGAGTCTTCCATGTACCAACTTAAAGAGGTCACCAAGACCTATACCCGTCGCGATGAAACCGTGACAGCTCTTGATCATTCAAACCTGGAGATTGCTGACAATGACTTTGTTGCGATTGTCGGCCCCAGTGGGAGTGGAAAAACGACCATGCTCTCAGTTCTGGGGGGGATGATGGCCCCCACCTCGGGGCAAGTCATACTCGATGGAGAATCCTTGTATGACCTCTCGGTGGATGAACGGACCGCCGTTCGAGGAAAGAAAATCGGATTCGTATTTCAAGCCTTCAATTTGATCCCGTATCTCTCCGCTTGTGAAAATGTGCAGGTCCCCTTACTGCTGTCAGGAAAAACGCCTGATGAACAACGGCAGCGTGCCCTGGAAATGCTCAACCGTGTCGGGTTGTCCGATCGGGTCGATCACAAGCCTAATGAACTGAGTCAGGGCCAGCAGCAACGCGTTGCTATGGCTCGTACTTTGGCGAATGATCCTCAAATCATTCTGGCTGACGAACCGACGGGGAATCTCGATTCAGAAACCCGTCAACAGGTGATGGAATACCTATCTGAGTTCCATCAGGATGGTCGCACGATTGTCATGGTGACCCACGACCGCGACTCCGCAGCCTACGCGAAAAGAACAGTTCGCCTGATCAATGGTGTTGCGACGGATGCGAATGATGCAAGAGCCGCGTAATCAACACTGCCGATCCATCATGGACGACCGTGTTGCAAGTCTGGCGAGATTCTCACAACGCACGGAACTTGCACACGGTTCGGAGATGCCTGTACTTTGTTACCCGACCTCTCCCAGCAACTTCACCGGCAACCGCTTGATGACTCTCGCGCCAATGCGATTCGCCCATTCGATCTCATCAAGGCTCATCGCGATCTCGAGATTCGGGAAGCGAGTAAAGAGTCTTTCGAAAGCAATCTCTGCTTCGGCGTGGGCGAGTTTCTGTCCCAGGCAGACGTGTATTCCGGTCCCAAAGGCAACATGCGGATTCGGGCTACGGTCGAGATTAAAGTCGTCTGGATCATCGAACTTGGCGGGATCATGATTTGCTGCCATGAGTAGCGGCATGATGACTTCGCCACGCTTTATATGTTGTCCGAAGAATTCCAAGTCCTTCGCTGCATAACGCGGCTTAGTCGTTTCGACAGTTGAATTGAAACGCAACAGTTCATCGACAGCAGTCAATGATTTTGACCAATCGTTCGTCCATGCCTGTTTTTGCTGCGGATGTTCAAAGAGTGAAAACAATCCGACGGTCAGTAGATGCACCGTTGTTTCATGCCCGGCAAGTAGAAGCAGAAACACCGACGAGAGCAACTCATCCTTATTTAATTGATGCCCCTCAGCTTCGGCTTCGATGAGTGCTGAAATCATGCCGGGCTGTGGGTTCACGCGATATTGATCGATCAGTTTTTGCAGGTACGAATTGATCTTCGAGACACCACGCAACCCCGTAAGAATATTAAGCGGATTCTTCAGGTTGCTGAACTGAGTCATCATCGTGCCCCATTTATGAAACTTCAGCCGATCTTCTTGCGGTAGCCCCAAAAGTTCACCAATCACATCGAGAGGAAATGGGCGCGCAAAATCCTCAATGAAGTCGACGACCCCATTATTTATGCCTGCTTGTTCTTGAAGACCATCGAGATGCTTATCGACAAGTTCAGCAATCCTCGGACGCAGGGCATCGATACTTTGCTGCATGAATGCCGACTCGACCAGTTGCCGCAGTCGGCGGTGATCCGGTTCGTCTTTTGTCAGCATGTTGACGGCAACACGTTTGAGAGAACTCGGCATCCACCACTTCAGGCCAGCCATATTTTTACGGCCAGCGTTGTCTGGCTGGACAACGAATTCATCCTTGCTTCGTAACACCCTGAGCGCTGCTTCATAAGTTGTCGTCACCCAGACTTCCCCGATCAGGTCCATCTTGACTTTGAAAACAGTTCCAACCTCTCGCATCGCTTTCAGAGTCGGACGCGGATCGCGTTTGAAGTCTTGTGAGGTTAAGTCGAAGTCGTGAATTTTCATTGGGGCAAACATCTCATTCAGCTTTCACCAAACAACGATCCAACTCGCGTTGCTATTGTGCCAAATTCCAGATAAAAAAATGCATCGGACCTGCTGACCGGGGTGAAATCGAAATGAACATGGCTGAGGCCGGTTCGTTGATCTATTACGACCTCTCACCCACTGATTCTTTGATCCCCTCCGGTCCCTTTTCTGTCATCTTAGAATCAAATCACGCATCCGCCATCTCAATTTCCGAGGCGTGATTCGAAAGCAATCTCGAAGTTTGTGAGAACGACGAACCGGGAGTAGATGACATAGCTTGCTTGAAGGTGGGATTTCGAGGGCAACACTTGGTGAAACTCAATCGACCACTTTGATCAACTGAAGTTGTTTCAGTCGTCCGTAACGGTTTTCGCCGATCAACCAGACTTGCATCTTGTTTGCATTCTGCATGATGCTTGCTGGAATGGTCACCTTACCAGATTTGCGATCGTCATCGGTGATGAACACGTTGTGCTCGTCGGCACCATCACTCGAATTCTTGAAGTAGACGATGATCGCATTCATATTGTCGGACGTAAGCTCGATCTCCAATGGAGTTCCTCGTGGAACCTCTGACGCTGGAAGCTTAAAGTCGAGTTCGCAGACTGCGAACTCGCACGCTTGACTCAGCGATCCATCCTGAAGCACGCAATGGGCCGTGTAGTCTCCACAGTTGTCGAAGGAACGTTCGACAACACCCTTGCCCGGATTCGCGATCTCTTCAACCACTTCGTCACCGCGTTTAATGACCAATGCGGCAACTCCCTGATTGTCGCGATCCATGACGTTGAACTTCACAGCCTGCCCTTTGAAGTAGGGGACCCAGTCGCCGCGATCGAGCAATAACACACGGTTGATCTTTGGCGTCGCTGAATCTTCCTCGTAGTTGGGGAAAAGAAATGACTCCGCCTTGTTGCCACCGCGCCAGGCGTCGAGGTCTGTGATGCGGTAGAGTTCTCGATTTCTGGCAGCGAGATGTGAATCAAATGCTTGTGCACTACGCAATGTGTTGCTGGTGGTTTGCGGCCGACTCTCTTCGACACGGACATGCGTTACCTTGCCAGCTTCATTGCGGACCACTTCTGTGACCAATTCAACGTGAGAACCACCATTCTTTTTCTTCGGTGGCGTATAGATGACATCGCCGGGACTTGCAGCTTGAGCTGTTTGCGGCTCGACAATCGTCACACCATCGCGAAACTGAGGGCCATGAATTTTACTGACATACCAGATGCCACATTGCAGGGCATAGCTGGTGTAAGAAGAACAGACTTTGCCGTAATAGCATTCCGCGTTCGACACCTTGCCGTAAAGATTTTCCGTGTACAACACGCTCTCTGGATTTTCAACGGCAGCGAGGAATGTCTTCAGAAAGATGTCGAAGCCGATGTAACGACCGACGTGCTTGACGCTCGAGTACGGGACTCCAGAGTATTCCTTCCCAGCTGTGAAATGACCGCCCCGTTTAGGCATGCCATCAGCCACCGGTGTCCACTTCACCCGAGACATGATGCGGGCATACTCGATCGACTTCTCCTGCCAAGGCACGGGACTGCTCACCCTGGTTTGATCAGGTTCGCCCGCCTCCGATTTCTCCGAAGCCAAGAAGCAACAGATTCCTGCCAACAAAATGTGTGTAGTTCTTCTCATTCTGGATTCGTTTTCAAATTGAAGGATCGATCAATAAGTGAAGTGGCTGCTTTTGATTGAATTGAGTAGCAGTGCCATCAAAGCAGCACACGCATCAATTTATTCCTTTTCGACATGAACATGCAAATGGCCGATCGCCGGGACTCCATATTCATTCAGCCGTTCAACTCGCACGATGTAATCTCCTGGTTTGTCGTACTGATGAGTCGTCGTTGCATAACCATTGGGTGAGAGTTTCACGGCGTTTCCATCAGACTGAACAGTGACTGCCGGGCTTCCGTCACCAAAGTCCCAGACTTCTTTCCCATGAGTCGTGTTGAACGTCCGGACTTTGAAAGTGATATCATCACCCGGTTTGATTCCCATGCTTGGGTAGTAGTTTGGATGAATCGACGGGGTCTTCCGGTCAGGATGGTCTGGGTCAGCGACGACGACCGGAGCAAAGTCATAATCGACGTTCCCCGCCGTGTCGGTGACTTTCACAATTTCGCTATAGCGTCCCGGTTTCAGATACGTTCTCTTCAGACTCGCCCCCGCTCCTGTCGAGCCATCATGAAATGTCCACTCATACTTGGCGATGTCATGCGATCGACTCCATGATTTTGACGCATCGAGCTCTACGGAGTCACCCGCCCAGACAGAATGATGCGGACGAGCGACAGCGATCAGTTCGGGCTGATACTGCTCGACGTATGCATTCCAGAGAAAGGCATAGCCTTCCTGAGTTCCCCACTCTCCCGATGGTTGGCGAGATTTAATTTCAAAGTGCAAATGAGACCAGCCACCGCTTCCTCCTTCTTTCCCCAGTAGTCCAATCCGGTCACCCATTTGAATCCGCCGCCCCGGGAGCAGGCTGTCGTCAATCTCCTTCAAGTGGCTGTAGCGATAATACCAGCCTCTGGAATCGAGCAGGTAAACCACATCGTAACGGGGAGAAACTGGCGTGTTCCGTTTGTGTCCTTCAAGAACCATATCGCCCACGGAGACAACCAGCCCGTCGGTCGCTGCGATCACTTCCACCAATCCTTCACTTCCACCGATGTCGAGACCACTATGGTAATAGATGGTGCGCTCCCCCGGTTGGTCACCACCATCCACAAAGACCGGGACATTGGCCATCTGTGTATCCGTGGCAAACCACTTCTGTTTGACCGGATAGACAAACGTTCCGGGCTTGATGAGTGGAGATTCCGCTGGCCACAAACGCAGTCGGACATCCTTTTCCAGTCCCCACGAACTTGCCCGGCCGTTGGAGTTGTAGCCCTTCGTGATTGAGCAATCGATTTGCACGCCTCCAACAGTGATCGGAAGGTTGTATGTTGCCGAGACGAGTGTCGCCTGCTCACCGTTCACTTCCACAACGACCTCTGCTCGACGTACTGCAAAACAAACGTCATCGCGAGTCTCTTTCAGTTCAAGGACTTTGACATGTGCCTGCGAGCCATCGCAAAGCTTCACATCGACTGCTTCCTTTACATTTAAATCCACGACGCGGAGAAGTGGTTGCAACTGCGCTGTTTGTTCTTGAGCCAGGGCAGGGGAGTTCAACGCGAAGAAAACGAGTAGTAAACTAGCGACGGATTTCATGATCGGTCCATTGATGGATTTTGAAAACTTCATCTCAGACGATGAGGTCGGAGAATTCATGCATTCTTTGAGGTACCTCAAAGCGTACGTTATATGCACGATCTGTCGTCTTTATAAGAGCAGATTGAAGAGGTTCGTTGGAATTCTCCCTCGATGTCTCGATCATTTAACACGCCGCTTTTGTCTCGCCCCAGCAATAGCAAACCTCCTTTACTCACGACGAGCCTGGTCATACGATGGCGACCCACTTGCTGATGTAACGTGCAAGTTCAGTTTTCCGGATTCTTTTCCGAAAGGACAATCTCATGCGACGTTTAATTACAACATCCGTTCAGACACTCATGCTTGGTGTGCTGACTTGTGCTCTCAGCGCAACCGCCACAGCGGCTGACGAATATGAGTACGACCTGGTTCACTCTTCAGTCAGCTTCAAAGCACGACATCTCGACATCAGTTGGATCCATGGTCGATTCAACGACGTCTCTGGAAAGTTTTCTCTTGATCGCGAGCATCCATCCAAATCCACGTTTGAATTAACGATCAAAGCCGACAGTATCGACACGGCCAATAAAGCTCGCGACGAACACCTCAGACAACCCGACTACTTCGATACAAAGCAGTTTCCCACCATCACGTTCAAAAGCACCAAAACAAAAGCGATCGAGGGTGGATACGAAGTGACGGGTGATTTTACGATGCACGGCAAGACTCAAGAAATTACACTCGTTTTAATGGGTGGCAAGGAACATGATTTCAAGGGAACAAAACGGGTTGCATTCTCGACCGAATTAGCTCTCAAACGCAGCGATTACGGTTTCGACAAGAGAGCAATTGGACCAATCGGAGACAAGGCACTCATCATGATCGATTGTGAAGGTGTGAAAAAGTAACCGATGCCCGAGCCGCTGCTATATCTCAAGTCAATCGGGGCAGCCTCCATCGCTGTTGTCATGTCCATCCTGCTGCTGGTGTCCTTGCGAAGAACGCAAGGCAAAATGTGGCACACTTCGGCGTGCATCATCAGCATCGGATTTGGTCTCATCGTCGGGTTCCAAGCGATGTCCTGGCAATTCGCCTGGCCCCCGATGAACGGGATGGACCGTTTGATTGAAATTGTCATCCCGGCCACACTTGTCATTGAGCTGTTCGCAGGAAATCAGCGCGTACCACCATGGTGCGTGTGGTTCCTGCGGATCTGTCTCGCCTTAGCCACACCAAGAATTCTACTGCATGGTTCCGTCTATTTAAGCGGGGCTGACGTTGAGTGGACCGCATGGCAGGCAACGATAGCACTGACCTTGAGTAGCGGGTTACTTGCAGGCGTATGGGGATTGCTTGCCTGGCTCTTCAGGCGTTCCCCAGGAGCCTCAATCCCGCTTGCACTCTGTCTGGCTATGCCGTCTGCTGGTGCGGCAGTGATGATGGCGGGTTACATCAAAGGTGGCGCTGTTACGGTCCCGCTGACAGGCACACTTGCCGCAGCAACCATCGTGACAATGCTGATCACCAACCGCTCGAATCCCTCGACCTCTTCATGCGGTCAAGCCGTCCTTGGAATCGGCGTCGTCAGTCTATTCGGAGTATTGTTTATTGGATCTTTTTTCGGCAGGCTCTCGACCTCCTACGCACTGACCATTCTGGCTTCGCCAATACTTTGCTGGATGAGCGAACTTTCATTTTTTAGAAATCAGAAACCATGGATAACAGGCACACTCCGGATTGCTGTGGTCGCAATCCCGTTGGTGACTGTCCTGGTCTTAGCGAAGCTTGATTTTGACCGTCACATGGCCCCATTGATGGGATACGAAATACAATTGATCGATTCTCCAGAGGTCAATGTCATGAAATTGACTGAGGGGGGCTCTGTCTAATGCCTCGTTCTTCTTTTCCACGATGCAGAAAACCACATTCTTAGAGCAGTTTGCTCTACCGTGTGCCCGTGAAGAACGAATTTCTCTAGAACTGGTCCTGGAACCTGATATTGCTCTCTCAAACGTTGAGACAAGCGACGATTCCAGAGGTTTTCGGCCTGGTTCTAGTAAAAATACTGTTCGCCACGAGGCAGAACCTGCAAACCAATTCGAAAGATGCCCTACACAATCGCGACGCATCCAGGCACTCTGAATGCACTTGAGTCCACTGATGCGTTGCTTAAGTCCGTTGTTTGCATTCTTTGCTTCGTCATGGCCTCCGGTTATCGAAAATCACGACCTTGGCGAGAGGTTTGAGAGTCACTTCGGGATCGGGTAGAATACCCCCAATAAGAGAATTGGACTAAATCGTTGAGGGGTTTATGAGTGTTGATTCGAGTGTAGAGAAGGAGGAATGTGATAGGGACGAAAGTACCCGAATCGCTTTGAAAGAAGCTGGGGCCTCAATTGAAAGGGACGACTATGACCGAATTGTGCGACTCAGCTTTTCCGGAACGAAGTTCTCGGATGCGACGATGGCACATGTCGCCACGCTAAAACACCTCACAGAGCTCAACCTGAGCGGCACACAAGTCACCGATGCCGGCTTGGCAGACGTACATAAACTCAAGCAGCTACGATACTTAAGCCTGTCTGGCACGATGGTTGGCGATGCCGGAATCAAGCATCTGAAATCGATGCCAAAATTACAGATTCTGATTCTCTCAAAATCTAAAGTCACAAACTCCGGCCTGGCGACACTCACCAAGCTGAGCGGGCTCGAAGAACTGTATCTCGCGAAAACGGGTACCTCACAGGCAGGTCTCAAGCATCTCGCTGGAATGACTCAACTCACGGCGCTCGGTCTCACTGCAACACAGATCAATGATGATGGGTTGGCTCATTTAAAGAGTCTTAAAAACCTCAAAACGTTGCTGTTGCGTGACAACAAAATTTCGGACGCAGGGCTGAAACACCTTAAAGGACTGACAAAAATCCAGCGGCTTTGGCTAAGAAACACGCAAGTTACAGATGCAGGATTGAAGTACATTGAGAAGATGACTCAGCTGAATTGGCTCGAACTGGACGAGACGCAAGTCACCGACAGCGGACTTACGTCCATCAAGCTAATGAAACAGCTCGAAACGCTCAGCCTTCGAAGTTGCGAAATCACAGATGGCGGTTTGTCGAAACTGAAGAGCTTAAAAAACATCACTTCATTGTGCCTGACAAAAACCAGTGTCACTCCAGCTGGCGTGAAAGAATTGCAGTCGCCGCGCCCTCAATGTCAGATTGAGATTTGATCCCAATCGGGTGAATCGGCTGTCTGGTTTTCGAACTTCCGAGCCAGCTCTACCGATCACATCATCAAGCAGCGGGAAACCGTGGTTTCCCGCAATAACAATCGAATGGAGTTGTCTGCTCGAATGTCACTGATAATGTGGCAGGGAGAGCTTATTCTGCGGTCTGGCGAATGATCTCGACTCCACTCAAAACCGCTTGCCCGACATGATTCGGCAAGCGAATCTTCAAAGCTTGTCCGATGGGGACATCTCGATATTCACGGACAATAGTCGATCGCTTCTGACCAGCAGTTGCAACGATGTCGAATTGTTCTTCGACAAGTTTCCCATTAAGTTCAACCCCGAACAGACGCTCACCAACTTCTGTTTCTGCCGGTTCAGCAAAGTAAAGTCGAACGGTATGGGGATGAGTGGGATGCGAGTCCTGTGCCATCAGCGGATCACTCGTTTCCACAACAAGACGAGCCGCCATTTTCCCGTTGCCACTAAACGACTTGGCGACACGTTTTCCAGAACCGGAAATGACAAATGCGACTGCATTTCCCTGCTTCCAGTCTGGTCGAGCAATCACTTGTCTTAAGATCGAAGCCAAGTTCGGAGTTCGTTGTTCTTCGAGTGCTCTATTGACTTTGTCCCATGGTACAGGTTGCCAGGAAACTTGACTCTCGAGAAGTTGACGTCGACTGATATTCTTCGACTGATCCAAAAATGTCTTGGCATTGCCAACATTTTCAATCCCAATCGTCAGCTTGGTCTCTTCATTATTTGTTTCGTCAGAAGTGAACTGAATGTATGCATTGTCGATGGAAACGGATTGAGGTAAGGAGACGTTTTCGAATCGAATACCGACGATCTGAGTTGCCTTATCAAGAGTGAGTTCCAAATCGCTACTTGTGAGGTTGACATCTCCCCTGGGGTCCTCTTCCGCATCGTCACTCGCCTTCGAGACAGCAAAAGAGAGTCCATCTGAATCGGTTTTGATCGACAACGGAATCGTAATTGTTTCGGCGTTGAGAACTCCTGAAGCTCCGACCCATGGAGTCGCTGGGCCAGAAAACTTGAGTGTATTATTGTGATAGTATTCGACGTCACCAGTCACCTGAACATCGATATTCGCTGACTCACCACCAACGACAGGGTAATCCAGCCAAAGAGTCCCGCTGGAATCGGTGCGATCACCAGGGGAACCAAAGTTGATTCCAATTCGCTCGATGCTATCCCCCGGCTTACTGAACTTCGCTGTATGGTTCACCGTCCACATATCCATGTCAGGCATATGAATAAGTGCGACTGATGTTTGATTTTGGTAGCTGCAACTGCATGTCCGAGTATAATCCGGAGCGTTCAACACACCGTTGGCGACGACAAGATTAGATGTGCAACCAGATTTGAACCCACCTAAGTTCCCGGTCCCACTCATGGTTTCCATGTCGTAGTATCCAGCAGCACCAGAGCGAAAGGTCAGGAGATTTTCGCTCGCGATCACGGTGTTACATCCGTAAGTTCGACAGATTTGCCATACCTGCTCTTTCTGCGTGATAGGATTGATGATGAATTCAGGTTCACCAGTCAGCAAACTGAATGTCCCCGATGAAGGTTGGTACGAATTGGCGTTCGTAAGAATCGTTTCGTTATGCAAAATGCAAGGTCCGGCGTAGGCTCGGTCAGCAACATACCACTTCAGTAGACCGTCCTCTCCGTGGTAGACCGCCATTCCTTGTCCCACTTCCGACTTCAGACGATCGCTGGCTTTTGCCCCGGCTTGCAACAGCAGTTGATGTTTCTCGGAATATCCGAGCCATGTTCCAAAAATGTTTTCAGTCACTTCCCAGAGTTTTTCTCCAGTGCGAATATCGGTTGCGAGAATTCGATACGTCTCAGGAGTCGTCTGTCCGCGGCGACGCAGTTTGTCTTCGATTGGCTTCTGTAACTTGTCGATACAAAAAACCTTGCCATCACCTGCGACGATCGCATTGTGCAGAAAACTGTGTCGCGCCTCGATTTTCCATAACTGTTCACCCGTGTGACGATTGAAGGCAACAAGTCCCTGGCTTGCGGAACGATCCAGACTTTTGGAACCGAATCCTTTTGCGTTCCTCGACAGCTTACTATCGCTATCCTCGAAGGAAAGGTTCAGTCGTTCGACGTAGTTTGCGAAACCAATACCGCCAAGGAGTACATCTTCGTAGACACCAATGAATCCCCACTCATGTTGCTGACCATCTCTCGCTGGAGGAAGCTTGATTTCAGAACGTGTCTCGCCGGTCTCCACATCGAGCACATGACAAGAGTCACCGATTGCAAGATAGATCGCCTCTTCGGTGGCGACGTAGTTTGTTCCACGACCGTTTGCCCCAGGAATATGAACCTGGTTGTAAGCTGTATCGAGCGGTGTGTCTTTGTACGTTGAGTCATAGTAAACGTCGAAGGTTCCCAAGTCTTCAAATTCACGTTTCCAAATCACCCTCCCGGTGTAGACGTCACGACAACTCAGCGAATTCATGCCTTCGATGTAAAGCCGTCCACTCACAACCTGCTCCGGTGGAGCGTGACTATGTCGCGGCAACACGTCCATGTTTGAATTCCCGCCAAACCAGAGTAACCCCAAAGGAAGCTTGACTCGTGAGTCATTCGACTTGACGGTATTGGCGATGTCTCCGTATTGATGAGTCCAGTCTGCAGCCCCTGTCAACGCTCCAACCCGGCGAGCAACCATGAAAGGAGCCGACTCCTCCACCGAGACATTTTCGAGTTTCGCCGCTTCGCATGCTTCAGCGAGAGTCTGTCCCAACGAAGGATGAATGGCCACCAGGCACCCACCGTACGGTCTCACCGACTCATACGCCTGACGAAGGAGATCCTGGTCCGTCTTAACGACCTCCACCTGCTTCCCGTCAATAACAACGAGTGGTGCAATGTAAGGTGGAGCCTGAAACGAATCGATCGTCCCGTGATGCACAGCGATGCGCTCTCCGTAAACGCCAGCAGCATCGAACTCTCTTCTGAGGCGTTCGACCTGTCGTTGATCTTCGAGGACTAGGACAATCTGGTATTCCGATTCCTGTAAGACTGAGTGCAAGAGCTGCTCGTTCTCCAGACCGTACCAGAGGGCAATCCCGCTGTTCATCGTGGATTGCTTTATCAACCGCTTCGCCAAGTCTGAAGATTCATTTGAGGGCAATGGCTTGACGGTTCTCTCTGTCTGCTTGATTTCTCCTGTACCTTCCCCGAAGCACATAATCTGACCATTCAGACTCACAGCGAAGAGACGCTGACTCGCAGCCAAAAGCCGTACGACTTCTTCATCAACCGGTTGTGTCCAGACAACTTTCGGCTCGCGGTTCTCGTTGTTCAACTGGATCGCTGTGAGTTTGCCACCTCCGGCAGCGTAAAGTCGATCACCGGCTTGAATCAAATCGCCTGATGCATCAACGCCTGACAACTCCCAAACAACTTTTTTTGCCTCATCGTAGGCTTTTACCTTGTCCAGACCATCAGCTGTATAGACTAAGTCTGACGAGAGAACAGGTTCAGTAACCATAAACGCGGTCTTCTTACCTGTACTCAAATCGTAGGACCGTACGCCTCTTTCTCGTGTGTGCACATAGAATTCATCATCGCGACCGATGACAAACGACCCACCGTTTCCTTTGCCACCTGCATTCAGATCGAAGTATTTGAAGGCGCCTGTTCTTCGATCAAGCGCAGCGGGAACGCTCCGTCCTCCCGGGACCAGAAGCGTTTCATTAACGACACTCATTGTTCCCTGCGGCGCCACGCCAGCAAATGCTGGGGCACTGTGCGGTTGTTTGATGTAGTGAGCAGAGGTACTGTCGTTGACCCAGCGAACTGCCCCCGACTCGGCATCCAGGGAATAGATAAACGTTCCCATGAACGGCCAGATGCTGGCAGCGAAGTAGACTGAGTCTTCATGGACCACAGGCCCACCTCTCGCCGGCCAGGCTGAGATTACTCTTCTATTCCCAATCACTTTCCGTTCGGATGGTCCACCTCGAAATTTCCACTTTTCAGCTCCATCAATCGCAGAGACACAATACAGATGACCATCGTCGCTCGTGAAAAAGACAACATCTCGCCAGGCAACTGGTGCGAAGCGGACCGGACCTGATGTGTAAAACGTCCAGAGTTCATCACCGCTCTCAACATCGATTGCAACAATTTTGTCAGAATCGTTGTACGGCACAAACATGCGACCATCTTTGACAACCGGCTCAAAGATCCGATCGTATTGCATGACATCGTTGTTCAGTGGATCGTCCCAGGCTTGCCTCCGTGGGACATCGGTGCGAGTCCATTGCAGAGCTAAACTGTCTGACAATGAGTTCGGCGATGATGCGGTATGACCAGCACTGAAACGCCACTGCGGCCAGTCATTCGCCTGAAGCTTCGTACTCAACGAAAGTAGAATTGCGAGGAGGACGGATCGACGCTGATAAGTACTCATAAGCATGCAACAACTTCAACAATTTGTGAGAAAGCAGAATCATCCACGAGTCAGATCTCGTTCATCTTCTTCAAAGATGCTACCGAAACTGACCAAGGAATGAAACTTGTGCCTGCGTCTGCGACCGCTCCACTTCGTCACTCATAACAAATCGCATGTGACTGCTTGAGCCGAGTCTACTTTTCAAGTTCGATCTGAATCGCCTGCCCCGGCTGGACAACAACCTGGATTTTTGATTTTTCTGCGTTGCTGTATTTTTCTGGCAACTGTTCCTTTGCGGGAGATTCGATGGCGTCCCTGGTATCGTCCACGGCAACAGGTGACCCATCTGGCATGAGTCGTTGACTCACCGTTACCTGATAATTTCCAGCCGGAAGTCCAGTTCCACCACGACCATAGTTGACCGTGAAATTGCCAGATTCATCTGATCTCGCAGTTCCTCCGATCCCCTCTGTTCCAGCTGCAGGCATGAAATAGAGATCAGCATGAGCAAGAGGCGAACCTGAAAGTTTCACCGTGCCTGCTGCATCAACGAGTTCCGGTCCTGAATCCGGGCTTCCACCGCACCCGACTAACATGAAGAGGCAACTTGATACCAGTACTCCTCGAAATGGAAAATGTCCAAACATAATTATCGCTTTGCTCTCTATGAATTTACTGTCTATGAGAATGAACGAATGAAGATGAATCGCGAATAGAGCATCTTTCAAATTGGTTTGCAGGATCTGCCTCGTGGCGGACAGCATTTTTACTAGAAGCAGTCTCAAAACCTATGGAATTGCAACCTTTCTCTGTACCAGAGAAGTGAACAGTAAGTATTGAGACCAGTTCTAGAAAAATGCGTTCTTCACGGGCAAACGGTAGAGCAAACTGCTCTAGAATTGAAAGCTCCACTCTCTACAAAACTGGGCAACTGCGGCGTCCAGTCAAGGGAGCTCCAAAGACCTGAATCACTGCGATGGGTCGCAGTGATTCAGGTTCGACGCTTAAAGACTTGCTCAACAACCTCGGAGCAAGAGTTTCCAGGGCGAGCCTGCGTTAAAACTCGCCAACGGTGTTGCCGTCAGCCATGTTTCCGAGATTTCTTAGAGTAGCAAGATTGATGTTTTCTGAGATGAATCGAACAGAACCGTCTGCCATGGTGAACTGGGCTCCTCCGGTATGCAAACTCCCGACTTGTCCCCAACTATTGAGATTTCCAATTGTTGGAACCGTGGAGCCAGTGGGAACATCCCAGACGTTAATTCCGACATCGACGTCACCTCCAGTTTGGACCCACCCTCGATATCCCCACGGATTGGCTTCGCCGTTCGCGACCTCTCTAGTCGACTCGCAAACCATAATGGTGTTGGAAGTTCCATCTCTCACATCACGGAACTTGGACCTGCTGTTCTCTCCAAACATTTTTCTCGTCGACTTGCCTTGCTTCGACCAATAATTGCAAGTCAGAGTCGCTTCGGCACTGAAGTCGTAGTTCGTCAGAGCCCCCCCCGAGGAACCGGTCACACCGTAGGCGGTTCCCGTGACGTGTGTCTTTGCATCGTCTGAAGGGCAAAGAAAGACATCCAGTGATCTCGACATGTGGACAGCATTATCAGCAGGATTCACGGCAAGAGCCCCCGCTGTATTTCCTGCATAGCCGCAACAGTACCCGGTCGCTTGTGCGCTATGTGCCGCCGACTGATCGATCTGATTGTAGAGTGGAGCTTGATCCAGATGTGGAAGCAACAACGCCAGACCATTTTTGTTCTGGATCATGTCGGTCCCAGGATAGGTCGAGGAGACATTGCACCACCCTAGCCCAATCGCACTCGGTGGGAATTGGTTTGATACATCATGATAGTTGTGAAGGGCCAATCCAATCTGCTTCAATTTATTCTTGCAGGTCGAACGCCGAGCAGCCTCGCGCGCCTGCTGTACCGCCGGTAGCAATAAAGCAACCAGGATTGCAATGATTGCAATCACGACCAGTAATTCGATCAAAGTGAAACCGCTTCGTCGCCGTGTCATCGTGTTCCTCCCATCAAAAAAATGAGACCCGTGCATTCATCGCGAACACTAAGGAGGTCATTTAGGTTAGAAATTTCGAAGTGCTGATAAACTAAAACTAGAACCAGTCCGAAAACTTGTGGAATGGTCACTTTTCTCAGTGTTAAAGAGAGCAAATTCAGGTTTGAGGACCAGTTCAAAAAAGAATAGATCCAGCTTCTTGAGCCCGCCGAGACTGCGAATCCAAGCTGCCTTCCCTTTGAGAGCAATCGTAATTCTTACTCACGGGAAACGCAACTTCGCAAGCTTATATCTGGATTCGTAAATGCAAGTACATCACACCTGCTGTTGTTTCGCAGTCCGAATCGAGGAAAGAAGTAACTACACGAGTTCGACGCGCGGGTTGAGTGGCAGAATTCAGAACGCCATGGAACGTCGAAGGCAGAGTACACTGAGATGGTTCCGAGCCGCCGGTTGCGTACAGCCAATTCCAGTCATTGGTGCCGGAAACCTAGAGCATTTTTCTAATTGGTTTGCAGGATCGGCCTCGTGTCGAACAGCATTTTCACTAGAGAAATGCGTTCTTCACGGGCACACGGCAGAGCAAACTGCTCTAAAGAGACTCGGTCGTTCCATCCTCCTGCAAAGCAAATGAATATGTTTCGTAAAGGCCTACTTCAGCAGCCACGCACTGGCCGCTGAGTGTTGTTGTGTGGCCTCGCCGGTGAACGTCACCAGCCCACCAGTTTGGGAAGTGGCTTGATACGCGGAGGTGATCACAGCAGGCGTTTCGGTTTCGCCGGCCAGCCACAACGGACGTGGAGCCTGTAATGCGATGAAGCCAGGCAGATCGAGATACTTCGATCCACCGGGCAGGAACATAGGATGACGATAGTCGAGGATTTCGCCAAAGCGAAACCCTTGGGTGTCGATCGCTGTGCGATCAATCGCATCGCCAGCCAGTCCGCTCGCCGCGGCAACGATAGGACCGGTGCCGTTCCATCCGGCAATGGCAACGTTTTTCAAGTCTGAGCTCGGGCAGGGGCCAGAGTCCGCGTGCCGGAGGAAACTGACAATACTCAACACATCGTGGGCGCGCTTTGCGAACAGAGCGTGGTTGTAGCCAAACGTATAGCCTGCGAATTCTCGAGGATTCGCAACGACGCGAGCCTGCTGCATCGCTTCGCCATTTTCATTGAACAAGTCGGCGCCCAACACGGCAGAGCCTGCTTGAATCAGTTTCATCGCTGCGGGGTTCACGCTGCCGTCTTCACCACAAACTGCAGCCTGGCCCGAATCATCAAGCCAAATGACAACGCGGCCATTCCATTGCTTCGGACAGAGCCAGACAACGTTCACTTCTTCGCTGTAAGTTTTGTTCAGCAACGTGCCCGTATGCTTCACATAGTCGCCAAGATCCTGCTCCTGCTTGACTGCCCATTGCACGTCGCCAGCATTGGCGTAACTGCGACCGATAAGTACCTCTGCGGCTGGGCGGATAACGTCTCTCAAACCTTCAGGGGTGGCTGCCGCAGCTCGAAGTTGCTGCTCGGCATCTTTGGTCAACCATGACAGCAAGTTGCGTTCGAAATCGGGATCGGCAGCTTTCGGTGCAGGATGCTTGTCGTCCCAAACGGTGAGTTGCTCAGGTGGGAGTGGATCAAAATCAGTCTCAATCACGGGAGCTTGGGAACCGAGTTTGAAATGCTTGTTCAGAAACGTGTAGAAAGCAGAGCGAGTGACCGCGTTGTAGTTGTGTGGGAAGTGCTCACCCCGTTTCAGCAAGACATTGTCCTTTTTGCCGTATGTCGCATAGAGTTGCTGCAGTTCGGGGAATCCCTTGGTTGCCATCTCCCTGGTCCAGTCGTTCGCGGTGTTCATGCCTTGCGGCCTTGGCGCAGCCAACGCGGCGAACTCGACATTGCCAGTATTCACACGCAACAAGCTCGCGTTCTCACAGGTGCAGCCCCCCTGCATCGCGGTGCTGACCATCACGACAGGAAAAGAGAGTTTGATGCGGTCATCGATCGCAGCAAGGAGCATCGTTTGAGTCCCTCCGCCGCTGGCACCGGTGACGGCGACTCGCTGTGGATCGACCTCCGGCAGGCTCAGCAGAAAGTCTAGCCCGCGGACGGCGTTGAGTGTTTGCAGCCCCAGGACATTCTGGCAGTGTGACTCAGCCTGCGGACTAAACAGCCCCCAGTCTTTTGTCGTGTTCATCCTAGACCGCTGTTTCCCAAAACGGTGGACAAGCTCGCGCGAGAGCTGAATGGAATCCGAATCACCGAGCATGTCCCACTGCCAAACCACGCAGCCCATCTTGGCCAGTTGGCGACACTGTGACTGGTAGGTGCTGCGGCCGGCCCGTTCAAACCGTTCTGCCCCGTCAGCGATTTGGTTGCGCAACGTGTTTTCAGGTGTGATATGCAAACGTGCGTCCTTGCGGTGACCGTGTGCAAGCATGACTCCCGGCACCTTGCCCTGAGGATTTGTTGGACGGTACAGATTGCCTGTGACGAAGAAACCGGGTGCGCTCTCGAAATAAACTTTTTCGACCGTGTACCCATCCCCCTCGATCTTGCCGTGAACCACCGGATTAAGAGGCGTCTTGGTCGGCATTGGCCAGAGACCTGCAGCCACCAGAATCTGTCGCCGTACGTACTCCTTCCGTTGTTCCCACTGCTCGATCGACGACGGCGGATTGAAGGGGAAATAACCGTTCAGATCTTTGAGCGGTTGATGGCGGACATCCTCAGCGAAAGTCGTCACAGTGACGCATAACAGAACGGCGACAGCGATGAAGTGTTTCATGTCTTGATATTCCTGTTCAATGTTGCAGATTCCCAAGCCGTTGCCGCTCGTCCGGTCCTGAAGATGGACTTCAACCTTTATATCTTTTTAAATCTTCCACGGCTCGCGATAGGGACGCCGCAGCATCTGGTTCGCTTCGTCGTCGTTAAGGAAGACTTCTTGATCAGGATTCCATTTCAGTTTCCTTTTCAGCCGCATTGCAATATTACCGAGATGACAAATGCTGGCTGTACGATGTCCGGCCTCAACCGGCTCGATCGGATCTTGACGAGTCTTCACGGACTGAAGGAAATTCTGGTAGTGATTCCTGCTCACAGGCAGATGGATCTCATCAGGGCCGATGACGGAGTTCTTGATGGCGTCCGACGACGCTTCGACCTCCTTCATATTATTGACGCTAAATTGAACCCAGCCTTCCGTTCCTTCAATGCGGGCTCCAAAACCTGGTTCCTGAGTTCGGCAGACAAACTCAGTCCCGTCGGCGTAGCGAGCGCGGAAGTGAGACTTCATCGCGGTCGTGTAAAGATGCCCCTCTGGCGGCCAGACGATTCCTTCCTGATCTTCGAACTCGACCGGTCCGGTGTCATCCTTGCCCAGTGCCCATTGAATCATATCAGTCGAGTGCGCGCCTGTGTTCGTCACTTGACCACCTGAGTAGTCAAGAAGAAAGCGGAACCGGTAAAAGCAGCGGTCAATGTGGTACGGCGCCTCCGGAGCAGGTCCCAGCCACATGTCGTAGTCGAACCCATCTGGGACGGGCATCTCCTTCCAGCCCGGTCCCGGCCCGGCACCACTCCCATTGATGATGGAAACAGCTCGCTTGACCTCGCCAATCCGACCATTTCGAACTAACTCGCACATGCGGCGAACGACTGCATTCGAGCGGTATTGGCTACCCGTTTGCAGAATGCGATTATGTTTACGGACCGCTTTGATCATCTGCTGTCCATCGTGAATGGTCAGCGACATCGGCTTCTGGCAATAGACATCCTTGCCCGCTTCACACGCTTTGATAGTCGCCAGCGCGTGCCAGTGATCAGGCAAGACAATCATGACCGCGTCCACGTCATCACGAGCGAGGACATCACGGAAGTCGCTGTAGGCGTCGCAGCCGTTGTAAGTGCCGGAACGAGTCTTTCCAGCGTAGTAATCATTAACTTTCTTCTGCGCCGGTTCACGTCCCAGGAAATGCTCTGGACGGGCATAGCCGTGACTCCCTTTATTCACGTCGCAGACCGCCACGACCTGCGCATCAGGCTGTCGTAACATGCTCGGTAAATCTGCCCGACTCTGATTCCCACACCCAATCAAAGCGACGTTGATTCGGTTGCTCGGAGCATTTGCGCCGAATACAGAACTCGGCACAATTGTCGGTGCGGCAATCGCTGCTCCAGCGGTCGCCACGAATTGCCTCCGCGTGAGTCGGCTGTCGCCGATCTGTTTACTCTTCTCGTTTATGCGATTCGACATCACATGGGGCTCCATTTCAGAGAACGGTTAGAACACCTTCGTGTTTCTTGTGCCTTTGGAGAGTACTTTTCATGTGGAAGCTCGCACATCTCAACGAGGCAGAACGCGTACATCATTTTCAAAATTTTTTATATGAGGCAATCGTAGACTGACCTGGACATGCATTCAACTTAAGCATGCATTCCTATAGATAAGTTCGACGGACCGGGTAGGGCAGGGGGCGATAGCGACGACGAATATTTACTGTTCCGGACCTTTCCAAGAATCACGTTTACGGGCTTCGCTGAGCATCAACATGGCATCTTCTGCGAGTAAGAAACGTTGCTGCCACAGACTGGTGACAGCCGTCGCATATTTTGCCAGGTACTCCGCTTGAGTGCGGTATCGTTCGTTGAGGGGGGCGCGAGAATCACCAACCTGACGCGTCGCTGAAAAAGGAAGATAGCCACCATGCAGGTCTGCCAAAGAACCTGCTGCTCCATAGGCTTCATCTCGCAGATTCCAGCCCATGTAAGTTGCTGTGGGAACCGCAACATCAGGCAATCGAATTCCGGCAAGCTCATTCCCGTCCGCATCAACTGCGGGGACCAGAGTCTGATAAGGTTTGCCCACAATCGGTGGAACGTTGTCGGCAATCCCTTCGGTGTGCCATCGTACCCCAAGATTCAATCTCAGTGGTTGATAGCAGGCAGCAGGAGTCTCCACACCCGGGATCGTTGGAAACTGACTTTGAAATTTCTGAACGCTCACCAGCGTCCCGTTATCAATTCTCGGATATTCGCTGGCAGGAGGTTCTGTTTCGCGAGCCACCCAATCATCCATCGATTTCAGCAAAGCCCGAAGTACCGGGCCGCGATGCTTTAACGGGTTCCGCATGTAGCGACAGATTGTGCGATCCGTCGAAGTGGCCCCGAGGTGCTGAGCCCCAGCGATCAAATAGATACGTGTATTCTCTTCCGGCTCGAGGTCACGTACACCCTCCACATCAGTATGCAGCAACGATCCGGCCCGAGACCAGTACTCCGTGGACGTTTGAATAAAGAACATTTTCGGCAGCTTTCCCTGACCTCTCAGCCGCGCCAGTGTGTCGCCTTTCGCATTGGTCAGTCTGTCTACCTGTAATGTGGGACTAAAAGGAAAGAAATCTGCGGGCAATAAATTATTCCGTAACTGCGTTCCGTACACAGTCGCCATCCCAAAGCGAGCATTGAACAATCCCTTTCCTGCTCCAGCGACATGAATGACGGCTCCATCAAAGACCGTACGACCTTCGACGTCGTTGTTCAGGCCCTCATACATAAAGTGGTGGATCAGGCGACCGGATTGAGAGATGCCAAAGATAATGGCTCGATCGCACATCCCGGAGAGTGGATTATCCTTTGCCGTTTCATCTGTGCGTGGATTGTAGCGAAAGAACGAAACTGCATCGCGAAGACCTGCGAGCCCTAATCCCGAAACTCGCGGATCACTCGCTGTGTACACTAACTCGTAGATCCAGCCGGGCTTCAAGCCTTCTTTAACGTACAAGCTCGTTGAATGCGGAACGACATTTCCATCCTCAACCTCGGCAAACGCCCATTCGTCGCGAGGAACGAGAATCGGCTCCGCAGAGCGACTCTCACGCCGCGTCAGCTTTGCAGTTGGATCGAGTAAATCCACAGTCGGATAGCCAGCCGATGTTCCCCATGGACTGAAATAGAACTCCTGACTTTTCTTTGGTTCATCGACGAGAATTTCCACGTAGTTCAGACCTGTGATCGAGGTCCCATCCGAGTTCTTCGCGATTGGCAATCCTGCCAGAAGCCGGCCAGTCCCGTCATCGATTACGTCACCATTCCAACCAGTCCATAACAGCGAATACCCTTCACGCATCAGGAATCCATTGCCCGCGTGTGCCATTGTAGATGGTGAACTCGTCATCTCCGCGTCATTGAACGTCCACAGTGCCAGCTTGCTGCCTCGGTTATGAACATCATACAGCAGGCAGCCATTCCCCTTAGAGGAATCGACCGGTTTGAGCAGGAAGAAGTCCGCCCAAAACTCAACCCGTCCTGCTGAATTTCGAGGCGCCAGCTTGAGATCGCAAACCCGTGAGTTGGCTTCGGCATTCGGGTCGACATCAAAATAGAGGCGACCAGAGACCAGTTCGTAGGCTCCCGTTTGCCCAAACTGATGACCGCCCGCAAATGATTTGCGTTCCTCAATTTCGACGCGAGTCACTTCCGCCTGAGCCATCGAAACGGAAACCAGAATCCCAGCCAAGCTGACGAACAATAACTGTTTCATAATTACCTAACGAAAAGAGTTCTGGCTGATTGAAAATGACTCGGATCGGATCAGAAATGTTGTACAGAGCTGCGTCAACAAATCTGTTTACTGCTCGATTCGAGATAGTCAGGTGAGTCGATACCTATAGCACTTTTCGAACTGGTGTTCGAGTTCTGCCTCATCGCGAGCAGTCTATGAAGGCAAAAGAGTGACCGTAACGAGCACGTCAAGTATTGAAAATGCTCGAGACGGTCGGTTCGCGCAGGCTTCTCCAGGAATCACTTTCGATCAATGAGCTTCTTCATTTCGTCGGTGATGGGCATGACTTCAAAGTCTTTAAAGAACATTTCGCAGTCGGTGCCACCATGCATTTGCAGACCCAGCTTTCCAGTTTTCTCGCTCGCTTCGTCGATGAGATCCGACGTGCAAAATCCGTTGAGCGTCTGCACCAGACGATCACCGTACGCGGTGGTACAGGTCGTGTTCCACTGGTCGTCTTTGTTACGGACCTTTTCGATAAACTCGTCGTTTGTGACAATCCAGCCGCGCCCGGGAATCGTCTTTCCGTTTACAATTCCAGCAGTGTGCCAGAGAGCGGAATCCTTGCCGTTGTTAGCGATTTCATTTTGGAATCCACGCAAGACCCACGGGGCTTCTGTTTCCTCGGCGCGGAAATACAAAGCACTATTCCCTCCGTGCATACGATATGTCACGCGAGTAATGAAGTTGTCGTAATTCTTGTTGGAGATAACGAGTCCATCCTTACCTTGGCTTTTCGAGTGGACACCGTGCAAAACGCCCTCATCAGTAAAAGACCATTCTTCCGGGAGAACGAACCTGGCATCTTTGAGTTGGTATTTGCCTTCATCATTTTTGACGAAGAACGGCTCCCACTGGCTTTCACCCAGATCCTTGACGCGGATGTTTCTCCAGGCAACAGAACCGGACTTGCCTGAGTGAATCTGTAGTCCGAAAAAGCCCTTCATTGAGAAGCTGTCAAACATATCGACAACCAGGTTGCCGTTCAGCCAAGTCTTAATGGACGGACCGACGCACTGAATCTCTACGTCATTCCATTCTCCTTCTCGACAACTTGCCTGAGCAACATCGAGGCGATCCTGTGGAGTATGAGCATCCAGCCAGATGATACCAAATTTGTGGCCGCGACGACTTTCATCGTAAATGCGACCTGTCGCGTCGCTAGCAGGACGCATCTCGTACTGATAGCCGTAGACTCGCTCACCATCACCCGCTGGACGTGCCGCCGAGCGGAACTGGACGCCAGAATTACCAGCCTCAATGAATTTGTATTGCAGCTTCAGAACAAAGTTTCCAAATTCCTTCTCCGTACACAGGAATGTGTTGCCCGGCGTATTCGGAATGCACTTCCCGATGATCGTGCCATTCGCGACTTCGTATTCCGCTGAGCCACCACGCTTGCTCCAGCCAGTCAGGTCACGCCCGTTGAACAGGGAGGTGAAACCTTTTTCGACCTCCGCGGCCGACGCGGTCAGTCCGCAGGGCACCAAATATCCAATGACCATGGCCACTACAAAATAATTTCTCATCGTTGTCTCTCTTGGAAGTAATATCGGTGGAATAGCTACAGCATCCTTCGAACTGATTTGCAGGTTCTGCCTCGTAACGAACAGCATTCTTACTAGAACTGATCCTGAAACTTGAAATTGCTCTCTCAAACGTTGAGAACAGCGGCTATTCCAGAAGTTTTCGGACTGGTTCTAGAGAAATGCGTCCTTCACGGGCACAGGGTAGAGCAAACTGCTCTAGAAGATGAAGCCATATTGTTTCCTGATTGCTCATCCCTCCCAACAACGGGCTGCATGAGGTTCTTCGCCGCGTTTTATCTTATTGGGGAAGTAATGGTAGCTAGTGAAGGCAATCGGGTGGGAGAAGTCCAGTCCGATTATACCCAGACGGAATACTTTCGCCTCCTCGTAGCCCCTCTTCGACATTGCCGACTTTCGGCAATCGGGCGTTCACGATGGCAACTCCGAATTGCGTCGACACTTTTCGATGCCATTTGCGATTCGCTTTGACCACGGCAAGGAAGCAGAACTTGTCCGAATCATAAACGACAAAGAGATAGACTTCAAAATGCAGAGAGTAAATCTGGAGAAGAGTCGTGCCGTACAGTGCCTTCCGAAAGCAGGAGCGGAGACACATTTGCACCTCACGTTAAAGCTCGGGCTCAAAGTCGCGGAATTTGAACAGAAGCAACCGGACCATGTCGATCGCCGCCTCACTTCGGTGAGCGTTAACGATTTTTTCAAAATCAAAACAACCTGCCGTTTCAAAAATGAATCATCGACAAAGCAAACTTGTTCAGAACCTTGAACACCTTTTCCGGCAATCTCCGATCACCATTCAAAACCGCCCCCAACACCACCACCGCAAACCACTCCACACAAGAAGGTTACAACGATAACAAATCTGTCACGTTGTTTTTTTAAAACATCGCGTGTTAGGAATGCGAAATGCCTTAAGAACTTTTTGACAGGGCCACAGTTGCAAACTGTCACCATGACATACGGAGAACTTAATGCAACGATGACAATTTTTGCCCACCTTGGCCAGAGGGCAATTCCCAGAAAAAGAGTTTCTAATAACATGTCCCCACCTCCAATTTGGGCTTCCCTACTTGTCGAAAAAGTGTGTCGTTCGGTACAGATCTTCGAAGAAGATTCACCGATCGGCTGCCACTATTACTGCGGAGAAGAATCCCACGAAATCTCTATCTTCGTTTCTCCAACCGAAATTGTTGGTGGACCGAACGATGGACATCGCATTCAAGCGCGGTTTGTCGTCGATATTGTTGAGCTCATGAAGCATTTCGACGTCCTTGACGCAGTCACCTGGCAATCACAAGTCGTCGATGAAACAGACGACCTCGGACCACATCTCTCAGTGACCGGTGAATACCTTGGAGAACAGGTCTGGGTGAGAATCCTTGGCAATACGCCCGAACAATTTTTGCCTGGACGAATCGCAGATTTCGAAGAACGCAGATTCGTCAACATTTGGGACGAGCAAGATTAGAGCAGTTTGTTCTACCGTTTGTCCGTGAAGAACGCATTTCTCCAGAACCAGTCCGAAAGCATCTGGAATAGTCGCTCACATCAATGTTTAAGAGGGCAAATTCAAGTTTCAGGATCAGTTCTAAAACACTTCCTGTTCGCGAACAAATGAATCGGGCACACCAATTCAGAAATGTGCAAGTAGCGACCTGTCCCGCTTGAACATAAAAAACCTCTCAGGAATCCAACTGATTCCTGAGAGGTTTTTATTTTTCAATGACCAGAGCAGTTTGCTCTAGTGTGGCCCCGTGCTGAACGCATTTCGCTAATATAATTGCTGTTCGCCACAAGGCAGTACCGGAACACCAATTCGAAAGATAACCTACGAACTAGTTCGTTGTTTTGGATTCAGGAGCTGTTGCAGTCGCAGCTGGTTTTGGTGCTGCCTTAGCTGTTGATGCTTTCGCTGGCTTGGCAGGCATTTCAGCACTCATCTGCTTGATCACATCTTCAGTGATGTCGACAGTGTTGTCGTAGGAGAAAACGACGGTATCGTTGCGAGTCACAACGCTGTCGAATCCGCGTTCTTTAGCAACCTTGGCTGCGATCGGCTGAGCATCTTTGCGAAACTGACTGACAAGACCTTGGCGGTGCTGGTTCAGGTTCAAGCGTGCTTTTTGTTGCAACTGAGTCAGCTGAACCTGTGCGTTGCGTTGCATCCGCACGAATTGTTGAGCTTCTTCATTAGTGATCTGCTCATCTTCGTTCGCAGTGGATTTCGCTTTGTTCAACTGATTCACAGCTGACTGCTGAGCAGCGATGAGAGTTTTGTTCAACGCTCCCGCTTGTGTTTGGATCGAATCGACCATTTCCTTATCGCGACCGATACGACGTGCCACCTCATCCAGATCGACGATTGCAACGCCGCCTGACTGTTGATTGGTGAAGTACGACCATGTCAGCCCAATTCCAAAGGCAGCAACGAGAGCACATGCCGTCAACATAGAAGAACGGTTCATCCGGGACTCCTTCCACAGAATATCTTGGGGGGGGGGTGTTGGTTGTCGACTCAATCAATTCCGTTGTTGAGTCGCAATTGTCAATTTCAATCTGGGTCTTGAACCGAACAATCGATCCACTCAGATCTAGAGGGAGCGTCAGGCTATGCGAATTTCCAGAAACGAGTAAAGACCAGTTTCCAGAAATTTGAAAGCTCCGAAATGATCAGGGAACCGACTATCAATACGAGTCCATTCCCCGGCTCGCGAATCACTCTCCGACTCCCTGAGTGCACAAGAACTCATACAGGCCAGAGCGCGACTCGCTCTGTTATTGAATCCGCTTCGCAAATCGGTCTTGAGCCATTCTCGGATTTCTTCGTACGATCCCGTGCCCTCCAACATCGACTGAGAATAATTTCTGCTATGGATTACCGGTTCAAACCCATCAATAAGACCTGCGCTGGAACAGGACAGCCCTTAATTCCGGGAAGTCAATGTTATTCAGTACTCGTTGAAAAGAATGGAATTTTTGAAAGGCTGGACTACAGCGAAGAAGGATGGCAGGGCATTCCAGAAGGAGGAATCGGATGTTGGAGAGCACAGGTTCCAATTCCTGAAGAGAAACGGGCAGAAACAACCGACCCTGAAACGCTCATGAATTATTTCGAGCAAATCGTGGAGAATTCAAACCCTCATCAGGAAAAGATCTGTTACGTTCTCGCACTCTACCTGTTGCAACGACGACGTCTGAAACTGGACGGGGCCGAAGAACGAGACAATGTGGAATACCTGCAACTTTCGGGTTCTCGAGGAGAAGGGCCTTTCGAAGTTCGAGACCAACAGTTGCCCAAGGATGAAATTTCCGAGTTGCAGATTCTTCTCAATCAGCAGCTGACCACGGAATGGAACGCAGCATGACGAACTCATTACGGCACAAACCAAAACAGCACGAGCAAGACCAGCCAGGCCGACCGGCTTCGCTGATTTCTTTGAATTCGTGCTTTTTCATTGGATTAATGCTGCTCAGTACAGGCTGCCCCTCAAACAAACTGAAGTTCACGCACAAGCAAGTTCTGGAATCGGACATCAGCAAAGAGCAACTGGTCGAGCACCTGAATCGCAACATCCTGGGCACAGAAGATTCGCCTGGGCTCGCCGGTTGGAGAACAAGCGATGCAAAAATTCAGGTGACCGGAATCCCTTTCCCACTACCTGCTTCAATGGCGGTGGAAGCTCCTCGAAATTTAAGAATCGTTGTCTCGCATCCAATCACCGGTGGACAGGAAGTTGACTTAGGTTCAAATCGAGACCGCTTCTGGTTGTGGACAAAAGAGCAGCCCGAAATGATTGTGTGCAACCACGAAGATGCGTCCCACGCACTTCAACACCTGGAAATGCCGATTCAAATCCAGCCAGAATGGCTCGTCGAAGTCTTCGGCGTCATTCCGATTGAAGCTGACGACTACACACTCGAACGCCCACAGATCGATGAACCTGTACTGGATTTAGTCAGCGTGCGAACATCTCCAACGGGGCATCAAGTCGAGCGAGTCATCCGGGTCAATACTTTTACCGGACGTGTGCAGGAACATTTACTCCGATCTGGCGCTGGGGATATCATCGCTTCTGCAACGTTAAAAAAATATACCGACATGCCCAACGGCACATCACTCCCGACATCTGTTCGAATCAGCTGGCCGGAAGCAAAAACCGAAATGAAAATTTCGCTCGGACACCCCTCTGTCAATCCTCCCAGCTTCGCAACTGCAAACTCTTTGTGGGAGATGCCGAATATCGACGGGGCCAGAGTGGTCGACATCGGAAAACTCAGCCGGCAAGCGGCTGGAGAATATGTCAATCAATCCAGCCTCTCGGATGACCCCGCATCGAACATTCGACAACTTCGCCACAGCGCCCCTACAGCAAGGTCTTTACCCAGCGGGAGGGCCTCACTTGCCCCATCAGCACCGGTTCAACTTGGTGTCCCTGAACCCATCACAGAAGAAGGTTTTGACAGAAACCCACTTGGAAAAGAACGTCCTCTTCAGGCTCTTCCCGATGAAGATGGAATCCCTGAGTGGGCGAAAAATCACTCAGCAAACAGACCGATTATTCAGCCTGAAGCTTGGCAGCGGTCAGAGTATTCTGGAGCAACATGGCGATCGTCATCGGCCCCACGCCCCCAGGAACTGGAGTAATCGAACCAGCAATCTCCACTACGGAATCAAAATCGACATCCCCGACGAGTTTGTCACCGACACGATTGATTCCAACATCGATCACACAGGCTCCCGGCTTCACCATCTCACCTCGAATGAAATTCGGTTTGCCGATGGCAGCGACGAGAATATCCGCCTGCCGAGTCATCTCCGCCAGATTCTTTGTTCGAGAATGTGCGTAAGTCACAGTTGCGTTGGCGACGTCCCCTTTTTGAACGAGCATCATCCCCATCGGCTTGCCAACGATTTCACTACGCCCCACGATCACAGCATGAGCTCCTGAAGTTTCTACTCCCGCTTCAGCGATTAATCGCTGACATCCCGCTGGTGTACAAGGCAAATAACGGGGCCGACCTTGCACCATGAGACCGACATTCTCTGGATGAAAACAATCCACATCTTTGATGGGGGTGACTGAATCCAGAACGGTTGTCTCATCGATCTGTGAGGGCAGGGGAAGCTGACAGAGAATTCCATGGACGGAATCATCGCAATTGAGACCACTGATCAGATTGAGTAGATCAGCCTGTGTCGTTGCCGCATCCAGCCGGTGCAGCGTACTTTTAATCCCAGACTTCTCACACGCTTTTTGCTTATTCCGCACGTACACCGCACTCGCAGGGTCCTCGCCTACCAAAATCGCAGCCAAGTGTGGAACAATGCCCGTTGCTTCGTGAAATTGACTGACCTCCTCCGCGAGCTCCTTGCGTAACCTCGCAGCGACTCCTTTTCCATCGATGATTTGTGCAGACATTATGCGTTCCCAAATTCTAGAGCATCTTTCGGATTGGTTTGCAGGTTCTGCCTCGTGGCGAACAGCATTTTTGCTAGAGAAATGCGTTCTTCACGGGCAAACGGTAGAGCAAACTGCTCTAAGTGCAGTGCGAGTGAAGAGTATCGACCGGGAGAGTCATGATCAACGGTCTTGATTCACAAGGGCAGAGCGTTTTCAGAGTGCGAAAGCACTCACTCCGACCCCATGTGAACACCAGAGCACATTTTTTGAAGCGAACTACGAAACGTTCTCGCCTGATTCAAGAATCACCGCGACGGACTGACCGGCAAGAACGCGTGGGAAAGTGCGGAGCGTCAACACGATGCCATTTTGGTCACTATTGACGGGATACGAATTGTGATCCTTTAAACAGAAAACAGTTCCGAGAAGATCGCCGGTCGAGATCTTCTCGCCGAGTCCTACTGCTGTCTCAAAATATCCATCGACCGGAGATGGATTACAAATTTGCAGATGCCCGGAATCTGGACGGCGATCTTCAACCACATACTCGATCCGACTTGGAGGTGAAGTTCGCTCAATCATTTCAAGAGCCCCCATCACATTCAGACAGCCATCGACATAGGCGTCGGTCCCTTCCTTTGAACAGGTTGCCGCACCAAAGTATTCAGCATAAATCGCAGGCACATTCGCATCGCGAGCCACAGAGAGTGTCCGCCCTTGCAGTTCGGGCGATGTCCCCCAAATCACATTCAAATTGAATGCCTGTGCCATTTTACGCTGTTTCTCTAACACCGATTCGTCGGAATGGAGTACATAACCTGCCAGTGGATAAATCGAAAGTTCAGTCCCACCAGTATGTAAATCGATGTAGTAGTCCGCAGATTCGATCAACTCACTGATTTCAGCGGCGAGTTGCTCAGTGACCGAGCCTTGCGCGTTGCCCGGACAGGTCCGAGCGAGATCTAATCCATCCGAAGCACAACGTGCCCCGAGCAGAAATGCTTCTTCATTCACACAGGGAACCAAAGTGACCCGCCCTTGTAACCGGCTCGATTCTTGAGCAAGAAATTCGGCAAGCTGGCGAACAGCTGCCATTGGCTCAAATTCATCACCATGAACACCTGCCGTAATCAACAAGTGTGGCCCGCCTGAGTGACCTTGAAACTCCAGCCGCTGAAACATTCCCATCGTTATTGAGCATCTTTCGGCTGAGGGGTTTTCTCTGGCAGACAATGACGAAAGCGAAACAAGCCATCAACAGGGAGAACCGTTCCTGTTATGTAGTCTGCATCAGAGGAAGAGAGAAACGCTGCAGCCTTTCCAATTTCATCCGATCGCCCAAGCCGTCGAAATGGAAGTTTCCGACCTTCCGCTTCAATCGTTTCTTCACTGAAAGCGACATGCTCACCGGGCGTGTCGATCCACCCCGGCTCAATCGCATTTACATTAATGCCGTACTCAGAAAGTTCCACTGCAATCGAACGCATCATGTGATTCAGTCCCGCTTTGGCAGCTCCGTAGGCAAACGAACCTGAAATCGGCATCTCTCCATGAACACTCGAGATAAAGACGATCTTTCCACCGTCCCCCTGTTTCACCATTTCACGAGCAACGAGCTGACTCATGTGGTATCCACTGGTCAACGTTCCCTGAATTGTTTGCTCAAACAGTTCTGGCGAGTATTCGAGAAAGGGACCGCGCCGACTAAAAGCGGGGTTGCTGATCAGAATATCGATCCGCGAGACCTTTGCTATCGCTGTGGCAACCAGTTCCTCACAACCTTCACGTGAGAAGACATTCGCCTCAACGACCTCACATTTCCGGCCGAGCGAGCGAACCTCCTCAGCCGTGATTTCAATATCCGGACTTCCAGGACGTTCGTTTAAGACGAGGTCAGCCCCCGCCTTCGCCAATTCAATCGCACATCCCTTCCCAATTCCACGCCCGGCACCTGTCACAAGTGCGATTTTTCCAGCGAGCTTCATCCTCTAAAAACTCCGTTCTTGAAACTGTTACCATTTGCAATGAGCAGTTCACTTTTCTTTCCCGACGAACTGCACTCAGTCAGTTCTGGATTCGCATAAGCGATGTCCGAGTTCGCACAAAAAGTGCTCCATCAGAAATCGCTGGCGAACCAAGAATCGATTCTCCCATCTCGTTGACAGCGAGGACATCGAGTTCATCGGCATTACGAATCACGACGATCTTCCCATTATCGCCAGCGACATAAATTTTTCCATCACCGTAAACCGGTGAAGCGAAGTAATCGCCACCATTGTTGATCCGTTTCGGACCGAAGACGAGTTCTCCTTTATCCATTTCAAAGCAAGTCGCAATGCCCCCCCCTTTAATCAACAACATCCGATCATCAACGACCATCGGTGAGACAATGTGATCTGTATGCTTCGTCGGATGCTTCCACAGCACGTGTGTCTCTGTCACATCACCACGCCCGCCCCCTTTGACCGCGAGAATGAATTCCTGAGCTGGATTCGCAGAATCAAATCGGGCTCCGGCGAAGTTTTCGCTTTTCAAAAACGCCACATCAAGCTCTCGCCCTTCCAGAAACCCATCCTTGTTGAGATCCCCCTTGTCAAAGGTCTTCTCATAAAAACTTTCCGGTACGGGTCGCTTGCCGACAAACGCCTGAATTTCTTCCTTCGAGATCTTCCCGTCGCTGTTGCCGGTCTCCCATCGATCAACCGAGGCCAGCCATTGGTTCGCAATTCCACCGCTCTGGACTGAAATATAGATGACTCCATCTTTGGAAACCGGCGTGGTTTTGATGTTTCGCAAGAGAGTTTTCGCTGTCCAAAGACGCTTCCCATCCTCCGGACGATAACCGACTAACAGCCCAGTTCCACCAACAACAATTTCATCACCTTTGTCGGTTTCACAAATGACCGGATGAGAATAATTGACAGCCATGTCGCTGCGATCATCTTCCCATTTCAATTCACCTGTCCGCTTGTCGAAGGCATAGAACATCGGATGCAGGTCATCATCCTGGCAGAACAGCAGCAGATCCTTGTAGAGAACCGGAGACATCCCCGCTCCCCACTTGAACACAAAATACGGGACCGGCAATTCCTGATGCCAAACATCTTCCCCGGTTTTCGCATCGACAGCCACCATGCCCAATGTGCTGAAGTAGAAGTAAACACGTTCACTATCGACAGCTGGAGTCGTCGCGGCATGTGAGTTTGTCAGATGGATCTCTTCGACATCCCCAATTGGCCAAGCCCGTTCCCATAATTTCTCACCAGTTTTCGCATCGTACGCGAACAGCCCAATTGTTTTTTCATCCACCATTCCAGAAGTCACAACGCGGCCATCAGCGATGACCGGACAACCAATTCCGTCTCCCAGCTTAACAGACCATGCCACTCCTTCAGTCGCGGAAAACTTGACCGGTAAAGAAGCATCCGACGTAGAAACCCCGGTACAATTCGGTCCTCGAAATTGCGGCCAGTCTTCAGCAGTCACAGAGTGAACTTGAAACATCACAAATTGTGTTGTCACGACACAAAGTAGCAGAGCACGTTTCATAGAGTCTTTCCTCTCACACCTGTCCTGGGAATTCAGTGAAAGCATCATGACAGCTCATCAGGAAAATTGAAATCGTATAGACGAACTCCGTGGTATGAAACCTTCATTCTTCAAGTAGTAACTCACCAAGAAACTCCAAAGCAAACCCAAAACGAGTTGTCGCGTCCGGCCTCGTGGCGAACAACCTCCGAAGTTGTGAAAGCGATTTTCACGGGCACAAAAGCATTGAAATGCCCACTCAAAAATTCCAATACAATCCCTCACGTCCTGCCTCGTGGCAAGCAACCTCCGAAGTTGTGAAAGCGATCTTCACGGGCACAAAAACATTGAAAATGCCCACTCAAAAATTCCAATACAAGTCCTCGCGTCCTGCCTCGTGGCAAGCAACCTCCGAAGTTGTGAAAGCGATTTTCACGGGCACAAAAGCATTGAAAATGCCCACTCAAAAATTCCAATACAAGTCCTCGCGTCCTGCCTCGTGGCAAGCAACTTCCGAAGTTAAGAAAGCGATCTTTACGGGCACAAAAACATTGAAAATGCTTTAGTTTTGTTTGTATTGGTATTGTTGGTTTGACACGACACGATCACCAGTTAGGATTCACTTTCAAATTTTCAACACTGGCCGAGTGGCGGAATGGCAGACGCACGGGACTTAAAATCCCGAGGAGGGGAACCTCCGTGGGGGTTCGAGTCCCCCCTCGGCTACTTCATTCTTGTGGTATTTTAAGATTTACCAAATTCTTCTGGGGCCATTATCTGGTGGGTGGCGCTTCACGTGTTGCTCCGCACTTCTTCAAAAGGGTAATTCTATGCGATTCCTTGGGTTATGCTTGTTTCTTGTGGCCGTTTCAACTGCATACGGTCAAAACGATTTACCACAAAGTCCACGTGCGGTGAATGCGGGCGAAGCTTACAAGAAAGCGATTTCAAGAGCTGCCTCGGCATATCAGAAAGATTTGGAAGCTGCCCTTCGAAGTGCGACACAAGAAGGTGACGTAAAAGAAATCGTTCGAATCAACAGAGTTTTGTCGAGACTCAAGAATCAAGTCATTGAGGCAAACGGGCCAATAGCGAAGTCGCGAGAAACTTTAGAAAACACAACGTGGACGATGGTGCGTCAAACGGATACTTTAAAGTTACATTTTGGAGAGAACTACAAAGTGTCTCGAGAAGAAAAGATCGGGGCATGGACGATGTTGAACCCACAATCTGTTGCAGTCTTTGTCGGTCCAGAAATATTTGTACTGAAGTTCAATGAAACTTTCTCAAGTTATTCTGTCCTGAGTGCATACACCGAAGTCAATACAAAATTCACGGGCGGCTCACGGGTCACAAATTGAAGTCCGGGTCGTTGCCTGAACCGATCAGCCGATGTGCGATCTGTTCTAAATCCACCTTTGCCCGTTGCCTCTTGCCCGACAAGCCGATTGGTTCGGTTAACATTATCAGGGAAATCTAATCGCTCTGGTTGTGCCGCCCCGTAGAATTGAAACAACCAGTGTCTGCTTCAGCGTTATAGTGCGTCCGATCCGAAGAGTACATTTGCCGGACTCGCACGCCCTCACGAGGTGCTTTTCGGAGCGTGGTCGGGGAGAAGAAAGTTCTCCTGATGATTTTCTTAAAGGGCAGCGGGTCCGCTTGGACCGAAATTGCTGATTGAGTTGTCGAATCTCTTCAAATTCTGCACCGATAAAGGACTGCAGATTCTGTCCAGACTTTCCGAACTTTGCATACAATTACGTTGACGGGTGAGTGTTTTTTAACACTGGTCTGGTTCGAAATTGCATTTCTGTGGACAGATTGTTGACAGCTGGTCAAACTGACATCAGATTGTCGTTTTCGCCAGGTTTCGAGGCTGAGGATAGCTTCCCGTTTGAAGAGTGAATACGGAAAATTGAGATGACCATGATTCAACGAGCGATGACAGCTGAGGAATTTTCTCTTAAGCGAAGTGACCTGCCGGATGCCGGACAGTGGGCGGAGCTGGTGAGGGGAGTCCCTGTCACGTTGCAGCCGCCGGACCTCGAACATGGTACGATTGTTCTCAATCTCTCCAAAGCGTTTTCAGCCTATGTTCATGCAGAAATGAACGGATATCCCTGTTTCGATCTCGGTCTGAAACTGGAATCTTCACCAGACACGATTCTTTACCCAGCTATCAGCTACTTCACCGAAGGGGAACGCTTTTCGGAGACGGACAACGATTACACTGATTCCACACCCACTGTCGTTGTTGATTTAGCAACGACTGGCGATCGTCGTGCCGGGATCAGTGAAAGAATTTCGCTGTATCTCAAGACTGGAGTTCAATCTGTCTGGATTGCAGATCCTAATGCTCGCACGATCCACATCCTCCGGAAAACAAACCACTCTGCCATTCGGCTGGATGAAAATGACATGCTGAACGGCGCTCCCGACTTGCGAGGATTTCGCATCAAGGTTGCACAGATCTTCGCTGACCCCGATTGGGCGTAGTCGCGAAGAGCAGGGAATTACGAGTCAGGAATTTGGAACAGATTTCGGCTGGTGTCCGGCGAGAATTTCGGCGATATGCATGACTTGAATCGGTTTCTTTTGACGTTTCAAAAGTCCATCAAGGTGCATCAGGCAGGACATGTCCCCAGCTGTCATGATTTGTGCACCAGCCTGTTCGTGATCGTGAATTCGGTCGTCGCCCATCATGCATGAGACCGCCTCTTCGTTGACTGCGAAGGTCCCGCCGAATCCGCAGCAATCATCGACCCTTTCGAGTTCAACCAGTTCGATCCCTTCGATGAGATTCAGCAAATCAGCCGCTTTGCTATATCGTTCGACCATCAATTCTGACGAACTTCCCAACCGTAGTTCTCGCAATCCATGACAACTATTGTGCAGGCCGACTCGGTAAGGGAACTTGATATCGAGTGACTCAACCTTGATGACGTCTGTCAAAAATTGAGTCAGCTCGTATGTTCGTTCCTTGACGTTTTTGAGACCGGAATCTGATGGATCGAAGTATTCGTCGTAATGGTGAGTGACCATGGCGACGCAACTTCCTGAAGGACAGACGACGTACTCGTAGTCAGCGAAGATTTCCACAAAGGACTTCGCAAGTGGTTTGGCATCATCAACACAGCCAGTATTGGCCATTGGCTGACCGCAACATGTCTGTGCCTCCGGATAGTCGACTTCGCACCCGAATCGTTCCAAGAGTTCCACAGTGGCTAAGCCAACATTCGGAAAGAATTGATCGATATAACAGGGAATAAACAGGCCAACTTTCATCTGTCACTTTCTTACGAAATTCAATGCTCAACAGGGTCGCTTCGCAGTTATCTCATTTTCAAAGCTTGCCGTGCCTGCGAAGGTCACATTCATCAATTCATAGCCTGCTCGCACGAAACAGGACGCGAACTCCATTTAGTGTAATGCTCTAAAATCCTGCACAAGCGATTGAAAAGGAGGGAATCATTACGCTTCCAGTAGTCTTTCCAGGTGTTCTCAAGAGCATTGAATTCATTCCTCAGTGATATTCATTTCCGTGCTCAAAGGCAAAGATCTCATCACGTCCGGCGGTCCGTTCCAGTGGCGGACGTATTCCTGCAATGACTTCCATTTCTCGTTCGATTCTTTGTTGAATCTCAGCGATTGGAACACGCACGGCAGATGGCCAGAAATTGCGATTTCGACCGTCTGAAACGCACCATGGACCGTAGCAGCAGATCACTCTTGATAACGGATACTCCGTGAGTAAACGTTCGATTTGTTCTTCGTGATACTCATCAGAGAATTGTTGCAAGACGAGAATCAGTTCTGGTACGGAATCTGTTTGAGTCGACAACTCCGACAGGTGACGAAAATATTTCGCCTGTTCACACCGATTAAACAAACACATCACTGCTTGCTCCATGCCGTCCGTGCGGCCGATTAACAATCCATGCTTAATCATCCAGTCGGCTGCTCCGTTGTCGCAAAGTTTGTAGTTCTTCCACAAAGTCGTTGACGTCTTGAAATGATCGGTACACAGACGCAAATCGAACGAAGGCGACCTGATCGACAAGCTTCAATGCTTCACAAACCTGTTCGCCCACAAATCGGGAGGGGACTTCGCGTTCAAAAGTTTCGTAGACCGAGTGTTCGACGCGATCCAGAATTTGTTCAATTTGATCCGGGCTGATGGGGCGTTTGTAGCAGGCTTTTTCAACACCCGATCGAATTCGTTCACGATCGAAAGGGACTCGTGATCCATCCTTTTTAATGACTTTCAGCGGCGACTCTTCAATCTTTTCATATGTGGTAAACCGGCGACCGCAGGAGAGGCACTCCCGTCGTCGTCGAATCACAAAATCCTGGCTGCCGCGCGAGTCGACGACTTTGCTCTCGCCATCGCGGCAAAATGGACACAACATGTTTCTCTTCTCTGTTTAAGGGATATATTCCCAGACATCAATCTTTCCGAAGCGTACCCGAACCACAAGCGATTGCGAAGCGAAACCTCAGATTTCTCGATAGACCTCACAAATTGTACCAGAAGACTTTCGTGCTTCGTCTGCCCGTGACAAGCTTCTCATGCCAGAAAAAGCAGGGCACAGAACGAGTCAGGTCTCATCCACTTTCCAGTTCTGAAAATTACGCAGAGGCCAAAATATCGGGTCGAAAGTCGTCTTGAGAAAGGTTGTTGATTTTTTGATATGAAATATGTTCGCGGTTCTGCTCGTTCTTCGGTATGTGATTCCGATGATTCAAAACTGTTTTCAATCTCGACGGAGCCGAATCTCAAGAACGTCCCGTCGGCACGTCGCCTGAACTCCCCCGGGAAGGGCGAGACCTTGAGGAGACTTCGTCTTCGCCATTTCAGTTAATTGTGACCAGTGAAAATGAGACATCTTTTTGCGAGGCCATTTCTTCTCGGTCCAGAGTTGTAGAAACATGGCAGCCACTACCGCAACAGGCTGCTGTTTCATTTCGGGGATAGAGAGACGGATAAAGGCTTGGTCATTCCTGAGACTTTCAGAATCTGTCAGGGATCGACCGAGAAGGCTCCGGGCTAGTTCATCGATCGCTGACTGTGCCTCTTGTGCCTGCTTCGCGAGTCGTCGTAATGCCTGATCAATTTGCGGATTTAATGACTCTTTCAAATAGGGGAGAACGTCATGACGAATCCTGTTTCGAGTGAACGAAAAATCGGTGTTTGATTCATCCTGAAGGAAATCCTGCTGGCGATTTGCGAGTTCGGTGATCAATTCAGAGCGATTCACTTGCAAGAGTGGTCGAATCAATGTGACAGACCCGGTCAGCTCTCGTGATTCCGGGATTCCCTGCAAACCTCTTAGTCCTGTTCCACGAGCAATATGGTGCAGTACTGTTTCGGCCTGATCATCAGCCGTATGGGCAATGGCGATCCAGTGGATCTTGTGGCGTTCAGCGACTTGCTGCAGAAAGTGATATCGCCGTTTCCTGGCGGACTCTTCAATCCCTCCCAGTTGTGTTAACCCGGAGTCCTGATCCGGCCGGCCGATCACGCACGGGACAGCGAGTTGATTGCATAAGGCTTCAACCCACTTCGCGTCATCGGCGGAACTTTCACGCAGTTGATGATCGAAATGCGCGACAGAAAGTTGCAGCTGAAGTTCTTCACGCAAATCGTGAAGCAACAGTAGCAGAGAGACACTATCAGCCCCCCCCGAAACCGCCACGAGCAGCGACTCACCTGCGATCTCGTGACGCTTGAGAGTTTCAATCAGCAATTTTTTGGGGGGACGGGTCGGCAAGAGGCTTCTTCAATTCACTTTCAGTTTTTCAAGGTTCTTCAAGAGTCTTTTCAAAACGTGCGTTCGCGGTCTTTGAGCCGTTCTGTGAGGCTGGGACAAGAAACAAAACGCATCGGGAATGGCCCGTCGGTTTCATTTTCGATTCAGCGACAAATGTTTTTGGACGTCCGTTCGGGACCGGCATCGTAATTGTTTCTCTCGTCAGCTGAACATAGACCGGGCAGATTCCTGTTGATGATGCGGATACTTCGAATCGCAAAGAGTAACATCTGTTCCTCGGGCTTTCGAATGCAGCAAATTGCCACTCAGGTTCACAACCTTGCGGGAAGATGCACAAAAACTTCTTGTGCAAACCTTAAGACTCTAATGACTCCCAATCCTCTCTTTCCTCGAGCTTTTTCCGAGGCGTCCCATAGATCAACGCCTTCTGATTGTTCGTTCTCCGGATGCCTGATAGAATTACGTGAGCTTGTTCTGATCCTTTGTGATCTGCAAACCACTCGAGAGTCCTATGAAACTTGAGACGCAGAATGTCCAGCCAACCGATCACATCGAACGTTCCCCCGCTTCACGCGGGAACGCTTGAGGTGCATCTTCTTGGTCTGGTCGACTTCCCGGCGTTTCTCGGTTTGCAGGAGTATGCCACATACGAGATGAGTGGTCGCAAAGATCTCTCAGGGAAGCTGTTCTTGTGCGAACATCCTCCTATGATCACGGTTGGTCGAGAAGGAAAAACTTCAGAAATCCTGATTGACGAAGAGCAGCGCGAGCGCATGGAACTTCCGGTTTACTGGATTTCGCGTGGTGGAAGTGCCTATGCACACGCCCCGGGACAGCTGGCAATCTATTTAATGTTACCACTGGACCGGCTAGGGATTGGGCTGGTCGAATATCGCCGACTGCTCGAAACCGCGGCTTGTGAGAGTTGCCATGAACTCAAAATTCCGGCGAAAAGACATCCTGAATTCCCCGGAATCTGGGGCAGGGGAGGGCAACTGGCTTTCTTCGGCTCGAGTGTCCGATCGTGGGTGTCAAATCATGGACTCTTTTTGAATGTGACTATCTCGCCTGATTTTCTGGAAATGACAGTTCCAAACTCGGATCATCAGCGTGCGATCTCCATTCAAGCTCAACGTATTCCTCCTGTTCAAATGTCGAAGTTGCGAGAATCATTAATTCGAACAATTTCGAAACAATTCGGATATGAAACGACCGATGTTTCTACAGGTCATCCTCTCTTGAAGAAAACCACACGACAAGTTGCAAAACATGTTTGATCTCCCGATTATCGATTCAAAGCAAGCTGCCGAAAATGAACCGAGCAGTGGTTGCGGTAGCTCCACGACTCCTGAAGCAGCGAGTTCGAAACCACGTCGCCGTTTACCCAAATGGCTCAAGCGTCCCATGCCGAGTGCGGAGATGGGATTTACTTCCAGCGTCATCGAAGATCTGAATCTGGAGACGGTTTGCGAGAGTGCCAAATGCCCGAATCGCACAGAATGCTGGTCACAGAAGACAGCGACGTTCATGATTCTCGGGAACGTTTGCACACGCCCCTGTGGGTTCTGCTCGGTCCCGAAGGGGAAAACGGAAACGGTCGAAGAAGACGAACCGGATCGCGTTGCTGAAGCGGCTGCCCGTCTGGGACTCAAACACGTCGTGATCACATGTGTTACACGCGATGACCTTCCTGATGGTGGTGCGGAGCATTTCTACCAGTGTGTCCTGAAGGTTCGTGAACGGACTGGTGCCGCAGTCGAAGTTCTCACATCGGACTTCCTCGGCAACCGCAAAGCGATCAGCCGCGTCGTGCAAGCCAAACCTGATGTCTTTAACCATAACACCGAGACAGTCCCACGCTTGTATGAACGTGTGAGACGTAATGCTGTCTATCAGCGAACTCTTGATTTACTCGCCCAAGTCAAAGAAGAAGATCCGACCATGCCGACCAAAAGTGGTCTGATGCTGGGACTCGGGGAAACAATCGAAGAAGTGATCGACACCTGTGCCGATTTGCGATCTGTCGGTGTCGACATGATCACCATTGGGCAGTACTTGAATCCTGGCCCCGAACTTCTCCCTGTCGAGCGTTATGTTCCGCCTGAGGAATTCGAAGAGATCGCGCAGCAATGCCACAAACTAGGTTTTAGCATGGTCGCCTGTGGCCCGTTTGTCCGTTCAAGTTATCACGCGGGTGAAATGGTGAACGATATGTCCACCGGAACTGTGATCTCATCGGTGAAGTGAATCGTGGAACTTCTCGAGCAGAACAAGCATTGAAGCTGTATCAAAAAAGCCCGCGGAAACAGATTGTTTCCGCGGGCTTTTCATTTTACTGATGTCAAATTGAGCATCTTTCGAATTGGCTTGCAGGTTCTGCCTCGTGGGGAACAGCATTTTTACTAGAACCAGTCCGAAAACCTCTGGAATAGCCACTTTCCTCAACGTTTGAGAGAGCAATTTCAAGTTTCAGGATCAGTTCTAAAGAAATGCGTTCTTCACGGGCACACGGTAGAGCAAACTGTTCTAGATGCGCTAATGTGCTTACGTCGCTCCAGCGGTTGCTGGCTCTTCAGCTTCCTGCTTGATTCCGTAGAGCGTGTTGTCACCCATCTTGCTGCTGCATTTCGGGCATTTCGCTTTCGGGATTCCTTTGGCAGTTTTCCCGCCCAGGCTTTCTCGTTTGCGGCCTTCTTCACTGACAGTCGCCTGACATTTCCCACATTGGTAGCCGACCGCTTCGAGTTCGACAGTTTCGTCGGCTTTGTAAAACTCGAGGTTTTTCAGAGCCTTGATTTGTGTTTCGAGGAAGTGGCAGCGATAGCTCGCGTACTCATGTTCAGAAGGTATTCCGGCTCCTGCCCCGAGTGATGTGACGCCGTATTTTTCTTCGACGAGCTTTTGAAATTCCCAGAACTGCGTCAGTCCCATCGAGACATACAGGATTTCAGTCTTGCCTTCGACATGAGGCAGTTGGATTGAAATTCGGCCTTCTCCGAAGACAGTGATTCCATGAAAGATCGAGTCGGCACGTGATGCGACTGGTTGCACAACTTTGATTTGTGACAAGTCATCTTTCGAGAACGTATACTTTTCTGCGAGGTCAGGATTCTCAACTTTCTTGCCCGCCTGCAATTCTGCTTTCAGGGCTGAGCGGGGATCATTTTTCCCGTCGCTTTTCCCGAGTGCAGCACGTGCCTTCTTGGTGTAAACAGCGACAACAAGTTGGTCTTCCGAGAAGCCGAAGTCAGCGAGTGTAAACTCTTTCAGCAAGCTGTCTGCTTTAAGCTTCAACTTTTCTGGATTCACATTGTGCAAATGCAAGTCGGACAACCAGCCTTCAAAGGCTTCTGTTGTTGCCGCTTTGCCACTTGAATCATCGGCGGTTTTCTCTTTGCGGAAGTTCGGAGGATCGACCGGAACGACAAACGGTGCTCGGCATTCCGGGCACTTTCCCTGCATTCCGCGGTGCGATTCCTTCACGACGATTCGGCAACCATACGGGCAGAAGATAATGAGCCCACCACCCGGAGTCTTCATGCCACCCCGCTGGGCTCTTTTTCGACGTTGCTTTTGAAGTTGTTTTTCATCCTTCATTGCAATGTTGAGGATGTCGTCGCCTGTGGCTTCGACAGGAGAACCTTCTGAAGACCGTTTTGATTCGGGATCTGTTGAGGCAGGATCATTGAGATCAGACGGAAGTGCTCCGGCCTCGTTCGAAACAGCAGGTGCTTTCGACGGCATAGAGAGTTCGAAATCGTCATCTCCTCCTTCTTCAGCCGAGGAGTCATCTGCTAACGATGAGACTTCACTATCGGGAAGATCACTGAAGATTGTCTGTTGCGGCTTAGCCTGCATCTCCAGGTATTTTTCTTCCAGCTTTGGATTCATGAATGCGCCGCAGTTCCAGCAGCGCAGCGAGTTCACACGAACCATTTCCCCGCAATCGGGACACGGACTTTCTTTAGATTCACTCATTTCGATTCCCCAGGATGCCCTAATCAACGCGAAGAAATGATCTATCAAAATATGAAGCCACCGAAAACCTGTCCGATGAGGAACGCTCTCAATGTTCGAGAGCCTGAACTCAGGTTTGCGGAGAAATTCTAAAACAATCGCGTTGAACGATAAAAAGGCGTTTATCCTAGGTTAACGCTCGAAGCCACACAATTCGACCTCAAAAACCAGAGTCGCCCCCGGTGGAATCAAGTTTGGAACACCTTGGCTGCCATAAGCCATCTCAGGCGGAACAATCAGTCTTCTCCGCCCACCCACTTTCATCCCTTCAATCCCGTGCTTCCAACCATCGATGATCCCATTGACGGGGACGGAGACTGGTTCTCCGAGATCACGGGTATCTCCAAAGCGGGTTCCATCGAGGAGTTGACCGACGTAATGCACAGTGACCATCTTCGCATCAGTAAAGACTTCGCCTTCGCCATCCTGAAGGTTGACATACCGAACGCCCGAAGTGGTCTCGACTGAAAGGTCTTTGACTTGCAGGTTCCGAAATTCAACTTGCGAAGGGTGACTTTGGAGCGCCAGATGCCCCAATGGTGGACGTTCTGCAAGCTTCCAGCTCTTGCCCGAACCTGGTTTTTCACCTGTCGGTCTCGCCAGATTGATTTCGTTGACAACTTGCCCATTCATTTTCACTGTGATCTGATCACCGATACAGATGACTTCGCATTCATTCCATTCGCCAGCCGGTTTCAACTCAGGCTTTGTTTGCGGAGCGACCTGATAGTAGAGACTCCCGGAATATTGATCTGCTCGCAAGCTTTTGTATTTCTCTGCGGTGTCGTCGAGAAGTTGCAACTCGATTCCCGTGAATGTCGGATTGCCTTCACCGGGGCAACGAATTCCAAGCCCGGTATTGCAACCAGGTTGAAGTTTGTATTCGAATTTCAGCTCAAAATCGCTGTATTCTTTTTCTGTTCGTAACCATCCTCCACCTGCTCCGGTGCAAGAAATTGTTTCTCCGACTTGCTTCCAGACATCAGCTCGCCCTTCGTGAACAACCCAGCCAGCCAAATCTTCGCCAGGAAGCAGAGAGACAAATCCTTGACTCAAAGTCTCGCCCGGGGACTTCAGTCCGTTTATAGTCTTGCTGACTTTTGCATCGCTGGACGAAAGCTTGGCAGTAGGTGAGACTCTTCCGGCTTCCGGAACCTCTTTGGTTGAAACCGGTTTCGCAGTTTTAGGAGGAGCCAGCAAAACAGGAGGCCGAGAGGCTGGCTGCAACGCTTCAGGTGCATTTTCACTTGTTTTTGGTGAATCTGAAGAAATCTCATCATCGCAAATAGCGATTCCACTCGTAGTGAGTGCGCAAGCGAGTCCGGTCAGAAGAATCGATTTTTTAAGAATCACGGCGGACGATATCCTGAATTGAACCTGATGGAAGTGGCCATTCCCTATGAAACGATCATGCCCTGAAAAAGTTGTCTCGTTGCCTCAGAACTGCATCGGTACTCAGAGTCCTGCTGATGCACAGCGGAACTGACTGACATTCGCGACAATATCAGCCTATGGAGACCATTGCAGCAGCAGAATCACCTCAGACATGTTTTTGAGTCCTAGACGGCAAGCTCTGCCGGACGTGAGACTGAGTTCAAAATCCGCTGGAAGCTATCGATGAGGGAGAATTCTTGGAAATCTTTTAAGATCAGAGCGAGTTTTTTCATCTTACTCACAGTTTCCAGCGTTCATGAGACCGGTAGGAGAGGGTGCCTCTCGGTCATTTTGAGAAGAAGGAAGTATGACGCTTAACGAAGAACTTCGATCTCTATTGGCCCCATTTCAGGTCGGTGAAGAAAAGTACGCAGTCCATGCCGTTGAGGTCCTGTTGGATATGGCGATTCGACGACAGGCGAGCGATTTGCACCTGATTCCTGACAAGACTCCAAACGGACTGATCCCCTATTTTCGCATTGATGGCGTTTTGGAAGCTGCGGATCGCATTGATGGAGGAGTGAACATTGTGACGCGGCTCAAAGTCGTCGCAAATTTGTTGACGTACCGAACTGACGTTCCGCAGGAAGGACGTGTCAAAGGGGAGTCCACCGAATCGGAAATTCGTGTCAGTACGTTTCCGACAGTTCATGGAGAGAAAGCAGTCGTTCGTTTTTTCGTTGGCTCGGGAGAGTATCGAACCCTCGAAGAGCTTGGGTATGTTCCTGAGATTGAAAATTCCATTCGCAACGTACTTGAACAGACATCAGGCTTGTTACTGACATGTGGACCTGCAGGCTCCGGCAAAACGACGATGCTCTACGCAGCGATTCGACACATTCTGACGACAAGCGTCTCACTCCGCAGTATCTGTACACTTGAAGATCCTGTTGAAGCAATTCTCCCCGGAATTTCACAATCAGCCATCAAGCCAGAAAGCGACTTTAACTACGAACGAGGGCTGATTTCACTGATGAGGCAAGACCCCGATGTCATTATGGTGGGAGAAATACGTGACAAACAGACCGCTGGCATCGTTTTTCAGGCTTCACTCACCGGTCACCTGGTCTTATCGACGTTTCATGCGGGGACTGCGGCGGCAGCACTGGGGCGGTTGGCCGACATGAAAATCGAACCGTATATCCTCCGGAGTGGACTTTCAGCCCTCCTGGCGCAGCGACTACTTCGAAAATCGTGTCGATGTCGACAGACTAAAGTGAGCCCATGTCAGGAGTGCCGGATGACGGGGTACTCGGGTCGCATTGTCGTGGCAGAAATGCTGCGGATTGAGCATTCAGAGATAACCAATGCCATTCTGGAGAAGAAAGATGTGCCATTTCTCGAACGAGCAGCCTTGTCCTCAGGCATGATTCCAATGCTTCAGCAGGCTCAGAGAATGGTCGAATCCGGGCAAACGACCACCGAAGAATGTTACCGGGTCTTCGGCTCGGACGCACTGCCTGGTTGACGGAGTTTCCCCTCGTGACTTGACTTCACTCGACAGCGGAAGTACACATATCATAGGGATTTGCGGCTATTTCCCCGATAAGTAAAACCTTGAATCAGGATGAACTGAGATGAATAGCGCTTGGATTATTGGCTTAGTTTTCGGCGCCATTGTCGTCTTTATTATGATGGCAGTGCTGGCACGATATTTTGGCCTGTGGGTTCAGTGCAAAATGACCGGTGCCGGCGTCTCAATGACGAACCTGATCATGATGTCGATTCGAAAGGTGAATCCGACAATCATCGTCCGAAGTAAAATCATGGCTGTGCAGGCCGGACTGACAGAGCACTACGATATCTCGACGCGGGCTCTTGAAGCCCACTATCTCGCCGGAGGAAATGTCCCTAACGTCATCCGGGCTCTCGTCGCTGCTCATCGAGCACAGATCGACATGGACTGGCAAGTCGCCCAAGCAATCGACCTCGCAGGTCGAGACATTCTGGACGCAGTCAAAACGAGTGTTTACCCAAAGGTCATTAACTGCCCAGATCCTCGCAAAAATGCAGGCACTCTTGATGCCGTTGCTGCGGATGGAATTCAGTTGAAAGCACGGGCACGTGTGACTGTGCGAACAAATATTCAGCAGTTGGTCGGGGGAGCAACAGAAGAGACTGTGATTGCTCGTGTCGGACAGGGAATTGTCCAAGCAATCGGTTCCACAAAGACATACGCCGAAGTTCTCGAAAACCCTGATCGGATTTCAAAAACCGTACTCAACCAAGGTCTGGAAGCACAAACTGCATTCGAAATCGTTTCCATCGATATCGCCGATATTGATGTTGGAGAGAATATTGGAGCGAGACTTCAAGCTGATCAAGCCGAAGCAGACATGCGAGTCGCTCAGGCTCGAGCAGAACAACGACGTGCGGAGTTTGCAGCTCAAGAACAGGAAATGGTCGCGAAAACTCAACAGAATCGTGCTGTTGTCGTGCTTTCCGAAGCAGAAGTTCCTGAAGCAATTGCGGCAGCGTTTCGATCTGGAAAACTCGGTCTGCTTGATTACTATGAACTTAAAAACGTCCAGGCGGACACATCGATGCGATCCGCCATTGCCGGGATGGGAGACGAAGTCGCTCAGCAACCAGAAAGCTAGAACAGAGAACTCTTTAGAGAGCATCTGTCGAATTGGTTTGCGGGTTCTGCCTCGTGGCGAACAGCATTTATACTAGAACTGGTCCTGATACGTGAAATTGCTCTCTCAAACGTTGAGGAAAGCACCTATTTCAGAGGTTTTCGGACTGGTTCTAAAGAAATGCGTTTTTCACGGGCACACGGTAGAGCAAACTGCTCTAGCCTCCATGAAAAAGTTATTACCAGAAAAAGCAGTGAACAACACGAGTTCAACATTTCCAAATTTGTGCGAGTGAGTCTGGCCGGGTCGATGTGAGACATAGCGACTACAAGCCAGAATCGCAGAGTGAACAAGAGTGAACAGATGCAAAACTCAACAGAACATGAGTGGTTCATTCAAGAAGACATAAGCGATTTCACATCTTGTGAAGCCTCCTGAAATCGCAGGAGAGTCGTATGAAGCGGACGCACATCAATTTGATTTCGCCTTTCACCAATCAACGCAGGTGATAGAAGACATGACGCCATATTTACTGCTCGCTGATCTCGAAAGTTTCTTTGGGATCGTTGTCTTCCTGATTGCCCTGATGGGTTGGATCGTCAATCTGGTCAGCCAAAATCAGGATCCAAAGAATAAACGAGCCCTCCAACAGCGGCGTCCTGGCGAACAGCGTCCAACACCCAGGCCAAGGCCAAGTGGTGTACAAAACGAAATCGACCAGTTTTTGAAACAGTCCCGCCGTGATGGGGGCCGTGTCACGAGACCATCGGGAACTGAGGAAGTGGAAGTCATCTCGCCACCTCCATCCCGTCGACCACCTCCGCCACGACGACGTCGGACCAGGGAAGAAGTTCTGGCAGAACAAGCCGGGCTACAAAAGCCACCTCAATCGAAACCGTTGCCAGCTAAGCCAACGCCAACACGAAAACGGTCTGATCTGAGCCAAAGAAGCAGCACTGAACCGGCGAAAACCAGGTCGAAGCAATCTCAACAAGCAGCGACAGCACAAACTCAACAAAAAGTGTCGCAGACGATCGATGAGCACGTCAAAACCCATGTCCCCCATCTCCCTCATGTCACCGCAACTTCCAGCCCAACTGTGCTTGGCCAGATTGGGGGCGCAACCAAAATTCGTAAACGTAAATCGAATAAAAACTCGTTTGCCGCATTGCTGAATTCAAAGGCAGGTGTGCGAAATGCTGTGGTTCTCAACGAGATACTCTCTCCTCCCAAAGCTTTGAGAAACAACCGCAAAGATTAACTTTGGCTACTGCAGCAGTTTGCTCTACCATGCCTCTTTGTAAAATGTGTCTCACCAGTAAAATAGCAATCTACGACGAAGCAGAACCCGGACACCAGTTCGAAAAATGCTGGCGAGCATTTTGAAAAAATGGACGCATTGAAAAGACGGGCGCATTCAGTCTTTCGGCGAGCTGTCTATGAAGCCATCTCAGTGATTTTTGTAGCCACGACAAGCATTAAAGTTGCCCTGAAATACTGAAGGCATCCCTCACAGCTGATGATTTCGCATCGAGATAAAGAAACAAGATCGCTGTTGGGGCACGAATGCCTTACTGCGATTTCCGATGGTCAACTCGCGTCATCTTCGACCGGGCTCCTCCTTAAGAAATACATTGTAAATTGTGGCGACAAAAGCGATTGATCTCCTGTTCATTCTTGGAAGTTTCGAACTTCGCGGACGCTATCAGCGATCAATGTCGCTAATTCAGGCTCTGCCCGAGGATGCTGTCAAAATCCGAGTTCTCTCCGCAACTCCACCACCTTCGCTGGCTGAAAAGATCGGCAGAAACTCTATCTATGTCGATCCATACTTGCAGGTTCCCATCCTGTCCCGAATTTCTGCTCGATTCACCAAACGGGAATATTTGAAGAATCGGCCGGACCTGATTGATATTCAGCATCGTCACATGCACCAGCTCGGGGCTTGGCTCGCACAAGAAATCGAAACTCCGTACGTCTTGCACCTTCAAGATATTCCTCCCGCCGATGGTCAGTTTGAAGTCGATCTTCGCTGGTGCCGGAGAATTATTACTGTCAGCGACTCGATTCGACAGCAGTTACTGAACCAGACCGGACTCCCGGAAGAGTTGGTCAGTGTTGTCCAAAACGGCGTCAACATTCCTCGAGAAGAAGACCTTCAACCGATTCTTCCCGAAGATCGCCCACCGGTCATTGGGACAGCGGGACCACTCGAGAAGGAGAAAGGGCTGAACCACTTCTTGTGGGCTGCCAAGGCAATATTGGAAAAGCATCCCGAGGTTCTTTTTCTCATTGCAGGTTCGGGACCAGAAGAAAAGTCGCTGAGGCAACTCGCAGAGGAATTGAAGATCAGTCAGTCGCTGACGATTCTCCCGCATCTTGAGAACTTTCGGCAGGTCTTTCAGGCAATTGACCTGTTTGTCCTTCCGGAATTGCGACAAGGCTCGAAGCTGATCTTGCTCGAAGCGATGGCTGCCGGGTTGCCAGTCGTCAGCTCAGATATTGATGGCGTTGCACATATTGTGGATGACGGTGTGACAGGGCTCCTCGTCCCCGCAGCTGACGTTGAAGAACTCTCCTCCAAACTTCATGAGCTGCTAATTCATCGCCATCAAGCCAGAGAAATTGGGCGACTTGGAAGAGATCACATCCGCGAGAATTTCCTCGCCTCAAAAATGACCGAGTCGATGCTCTCCATTTATCAGGAAATCTTGAAGACAAAACAGCCGCCTGCTTAGAGCAGTTTGCTCCACCGTGTGCCCGTGAAGAACGCATTTCTCTAGTAAAGATGCTGTTCGCCACGAGGCAGAACCTGCAAACCAATTCGAAAGATGCTCTAAAGCTGTTTGCTGCACCGTTCACCCGTGAAGAACAAGTTTCATCAATAAAATTACTGTTCACCACGAGGCCGAACCTGTGCGCCAATCCAAAAGACACTCTAATGACGTAAATCTCTTAACAAAATAGACTTGTAACGCCACGACTTCTCTCAACGAGTCGCTGAACCGTTCGTCAAAACCGCTTCGATCGTCAAAATCCTCAAAGTTCACCCAAGTTCTCATTTCCCCGTAGCCGATACAAGTGACACGGAGTGGAGGTGCGCTACCGAATGGTCTCGCTACACCCCATATTTGGACAACGTGAACCATTGACCGCAAAGATCAAATGCCTGTGATATCTCCATTTGCCAGTTGCGGAAAACGGAACAGCGGAAAAGATTCGACCAGGATCGGCACTATGACTCGTTGGTTGAGCGGAATTGTTCTTGTCATCAGCAGTTTCCTGCCATTGGCAGGGTTTGCACAGGGGCAATATCCGCAATCAGGATTTCAAAATACTGGGTACCTTGGAAGTCCCGGTCCCTCACAGCAATACGCTGGGATGGGATCAGAGGGCTATTACAGGGGTGGTCCCGGTGGTCCGCATGCACAACTGACGCCCGACGATGGCGGATGGATGTTCGGCCCGGACACACGACTGGGAAACATTCTTAGTAACAAAGTCAACAAAGCCTGGATTCGCTTTGACGTCTTGCATTGGGAAATCCGAGGTGCCGACGACACACTTCTTGGTGCACCTGTCGCCCCGAACGCAGCTGGCGTCCCCTATGATCTTTCTGGAGTTGATCGACTACGCCGGTTAGATGCCCAAGACCGCATTCTCGGAGCTCGTCCTCAAACAGTCGCTGTGGTTCCACGAATTGGGGAAGCCCAGGAATCAGGACTCAACGGATTTCGGGGAACTTTTGGAATCCCCCTGACGATTGGAGATTTCGAAGCGAGTGCATTTGTTCTGGAAGAATTCAACGACCTTGTGAAGGTGAACCCATTCGTGGACAACTTTGCATTCCAGAATACAACACTCATCGGAGCTGTCACCTTGCTGAACAATGGGGTTGTGAATAACAACACCATGATTCTCTTCAGCGAGGGAATGCGAGCTACTCTGACCACAGACATCTACGGAATGGAGACCAACCTGATTGCGAATCCGATGACTCCCAATGCATCGATGCTCATTCGCCCCATCGCAGGTTTTCGATATCTCAACATGGAAGAAAGACTGACGATCACAGGACAGGACATTCCTGATCCATTAAATGATCCAACGAACATTCTGGACCACCGAATCAACTCACTCTCTCAGAACCACATTTTTGGCCCACAAGTTGGTTTCCGCGCTGAGAGTAAGATGAAACGTTTCACATTGGGAACCGACTTCAAATTCCTGTTTGGAATCAACCGTCTTCAGGATCAAGTTGACACTGCCCAGATTTTCACAGCTGACGAACTTCCCGTGACAAGCACAGACGAGAACACTCGCTTTGCTCCGATGATCGACTTTTCGGTCTACGGGAAGTATCAAGCAACGGAAAACCTGAACCTTGTACTCTCATATCAACTTCTCGCTGGAACAGGATTCTCTCGAGCGTACGACAATATTGACTACAACGCTCCAGCTTCTGTGAATGATCCTCCGATCATTGGCACGCGGAATGAGTTGTCGAACTTCTATGCTCAAGGTCTCGTCGTTGGAATTGAATTCCTATTCCCGTAAGATGCCCAGATTGATGACAGCTTGGTGAGACTGTTCCGAGGGTCACTCAGTGACAGTATTTGAGAGAGTCACTCAGTGACGATGCTCAAACGGTCATACCTGATGTCTCCGACGAACATTCATTCTGGACAGCAAGCTATGGAAATCCGAGAGTTCGCCGAGCGCGTTCTCCTCTCAACCGAACTCGCTCAAAAAGTCAATGCAATCTCCACCGAGATGACTGATGACTTCCCCGGCGAGGCAGTGCGTGTAGAAGAGCCGAACCGTCCACCGAACTTACAGTTCGCCGAACGCCGCGCCGCCCCTCGACTTCCGTCGCCACAATCTCTCAACGACCCTCACAAACGAGCGGTCGCTCATCATATTCTTGCGAATCATGAACTGCAGGCACTTGAAGTGATGGCCTGGACACTTCTCGCCTTTCCCGATGCCCCCAGCGAATTTCGCCATGGGCTCGCGCGCATCATGGTTGATGAGCAACGACACACTCGGATGCACGCCGAGAGAGCCGCCAAGTTAGGCGTTCAGTTTGGTGATCTTCCAGTCAACTGCTACATCTGGAAGAAGGCCATGGACTTCGAAAACGTCCTCGACTACCTCGCCGGCTTACCACTCGTTTTTGAAGGCAGAAATCTGGATCATACGATTGAGCTGGAAACGGCCTTCAATGCCGTCGGAGATACACGCAGCGCGCATATCATGCGTGCGATTCATGATGATGAAATCGAACACGTCCGCTTCGGTCTCGAGTGGCTTCGCAAATTGAAACCAGAAGAACTCTCAGACTGGGAAGCTTTCGAAAAGCATCTCCACTGGCCCCTTCGCCCCGAAAAAGCTCGTGGTGAAGACTTCCAACGCCAAGCCCGCCAGCAAGCCGGAATGACGGACGAATTCATTGACCGCCTAGAATCTGCTGAAGATACGACACACAAGTCGTAACTGGCTCACTTCTCATCAAGAACCGAGCGGTCAAACTGACAGTCGAAGGCTAACCATAAAGCACGTGCGTGCCGGAAAAAGAGCAGTGGGAAGACGAGACAAAACGAGAACAGAGGCCAAAGGATCGTATCGACCGAGATGTTCATCCCAAGGCGGAAGAACAAAAACATGGCTGACATACTCAGAACCGTGGCACCGTAGTTAAAGTAAGTCGCTCCCAGGTAGTAACCGGGTTCTCGCTTCAACTTCAAGTTACAATTCGAACAGCAGTCATTCATTTTGATGTAATTTAGGTAGAGACGCCCCTCTCCACAACGAGGACATCTCAAACGGAGTGCCCGCCACAATAGAACTTCAGGAAGTGGACGGGGTCCCTTTTCTGGGACCTCTTCGTGATTCGACTTGGTTACGTCTGTGTCATTCATGAGACACTCCATTGAACAGGGTCTGATTCGACTTCACTTGCCCAGGTTTTAAGATTTGGGAACTCTTCTGCCAGCAAAACGGCAAGCCGCTCAACCGCTGGTCTTTCAGATGCAAAGTGTCCGGTAAGGACCATTGCCGTCTCAAGAATTCGAGCTTCAAGGCTGGCATGAAAACGGGCTTCCCCGGTAACCAGAACGTCGCAACCGAGGCGTACTGCGTCCTGCAAATATTCGGCAGCTGAACCACAGGCGACACCGACGGTACTAATCTTCTGCGAGAGGTTTCCGGTGTATTGCAGAAACGGAATCTGAAGAGTCTGCTTCACGTGATCAAGAAACTTCTCCAACTCCATTTCGCGATTTAATTTTCCAAATCGCCCACTGCCTGATCCAGACGGGACAGATTCACTCTCGATTGGTCGAATCGGTTTGATCGACGTCAGCCCAAGATCCGTGGCCAACTGTTCGTTTATGCCGAGTGCGCTACTGTCAAATGCAGTATGCGGGCTGTAAACCGCAATTTTGTTTGAGACGAGATCGAGCAGCATCTGTCCCTCGCTGTTCTGCGAGGTAATTTTATTGATCGACCGAAACATGATCGGATGGTGAGAAACGATGAGCTCCGCCTGATGTTGAATCGCTTCAACAACTACATCCGGAGTCAGAGTCAAACAGGTCAAGACTCGGCAAATTTCCGCATTCTCATCCCCGACCAACAGACCGACATTGTCCCAATCCTCAGCGAGTTCAAGCGGTGCGAACTCTCCAAGGTACTCAATTAGCTTCTTCAATTTCATGGACATAATCGATGTCGGACTTTCAGGAACGATGTTGGATGCCCCTCGAAGGTCACCGCACTTTTTATAACACTAGAGCCAGTCCGGAAACTTGTGGAATGGTAATTTTTCTCAGTGATTAAGAGAGTAAATTCAGGTATTGAAGTAAGTTTCTCTCAGGTCTTCGGTGTCCCATTTCGCCCACGGTGACTCTCTGGGGATTAAACGACCGCCAAAGATGCGGCGATGTTCCCGGTAGAGCAGTTTGCTCTACCGTTTGCCCGCGAAGAACGCATTTCTCTGGTCAAAATGCTGTTCGCCACGAGGCAGATCCTGCAAACCAATTCGAAGGATGCTCTAAATTACCGTGAATTTGCTCCAGGATCAGTTCTAAAACACGTTCAATGCCTGTTTACCCTGTGAAGCTCATTTTCATGAATTCATAAACTGCTTGCCACGAAGCAGAGAGGATCAGAACAGGCTTTGAATCTGCTTTGAACAACTATTCTATCCGGCGAACGGTTGCCGAACACCAGTTCAGGATTCAGATTGTCAGTTTTGGTACAAAAGGGAGAAACCTCTCTCATCATTGACACACCATGCAGAGAGCTATGATGTCTCCTGAAGCGGCTCAACGTCACCTGGTCGCTACTGAAAACCAAACGTCCTCAGAGAAGTTCGAGAACATCTCTGCAGACACCGATCAAAAGGTTCAATTGTGTTTCGCGTGAAAATTTCCGTTGCAACTTACGAGTTCGATCAGGACATTCGCAGTGCTTTGCACACAGCGATGAAAATCGGAGCTCAGGGCGTCCAGTTCGATTTGCGAAGTCAGCTTCGACCTGCAGACTATGGTTCGACCGCGCGAAGGCAACTTCAAAATTATTTGGGCGAGAGAAATCTTCAACCAGCTTCTGCACATTTTTCTTTGCGAAGTTCTTTATTTGAGAATGAGCGCCTTGAACAAAGACTTGAAGCAGTGCGGAATGCAATCCTGTTTGCTTCACAGATGAAGCTGCGAACATTGACGATGAGACTCGGTCGCCTTCCCGATCTGGAATCAGAAGAAGCCAAGCAGGTCATTTTTCCGATCATGCGAGATTTGGTCACTCACGCGAACCACTTCGGTGTGACGATTTGCGTGATCCCAGCTGGTGATTCCGCTGAGACTTTGCTTTCATTTCTGAATCAAATTAAAACCGGGCCGATTGCAATTGATGCCGACTTGGGAAGCTGGGTTCTTTCTGGCCGATCACCAGGAAAGCAGTTGCGCGAACTCAACCAGGTAATTGAGCATATCGATATTCGAGACGCCGTTCGGGACGTCGATGGAGTCGGCGAAGAGGTTCCCGTCGGTCGAGGTGAGATCGACTGGGACGAGATCGCGGGTCTCATCGAAGAAATGGGATACTCCGGCTGGTTAAACGTCCGACGTTCAACTGGAAACGACAAGGTCGGAGATTCAATGCGAGCCATCCAATATCTGCGAAACCTCATCCCGATGGAATAAACTCAAGTTGCTTCGAATCTGCCTCACGATCGCATTCTCTGACGAATCGGTTTTCCATAAATAGGAAATTACTGGGAATTTTTCCTTAGCTGGCGCATCTGTACTTTCATAGCAACTCACTCTTGGAGGATGATATGAAAGCGATCTCGCTCTTCTGCTCTGTCTCTTTGTGGACCATCATTTTTTGCGTCTCTGCTTCTGGGTGTGGCTCATCCGAATCGATGCCCCTCTCGAAGTCAGAACAGTTCGCATCGACAGGTTCAGAGGACGTCAGCGACATCAATGAAATCGCGATGAATCAAGTCCCAACAGAGGGAAGTTCACTTGATCCCGAAGTGAGTGAAGATTCAGCGGTCGAGCGAAAAATCATCTATGAGTCCGAACTCCGCATCGAGGTGACCTCTTTTGATGATATTCCGGCACGGGTCAAAGATGTCGTGAAAGCACACGACGGTTATGTTGCCAGCTCAAGTCTGGATGGAATCTCAGGAACTCGACGTTCCGGAACATGGGTCATCAAGGTCCCGATTCGGAAGTATGCTGACTTTCTGGATCAAGCAGGAAAACTTGGAGAACTGCAGTCTCAAAATGAAAACTCAACCGAAGTGACCGCTCAGTTTTATGACTTGGAAGGGCGCATTCGCACGAAGAAACAAGAAGAGTCTCGCATGCTCAAGCATCTGGAAGAAGATACTGCAAAGCTTGAAGAGACATTGGCTGTCGAAAGAGAATTGATGAGAATCCGCACGGAGCTGGAAAGCATGCAAGGACGAATGCGGCTACTCGCTCACCAAGTCGATTTCTCTACCGTGACGCTACACGTTCAAGAATACCGTGATTACCAGCCAGAGCAGCAGTTAGGATTTATGGCAGAAGTCCAGCGAACGTTCAGCGTCTCAATCAGTCGACTGGTCGTATTCATCCGGACTCTTGCAATCGTTTTGGTGGGGGTCCTCCCATGGGTGCTAGTGTTGTTTTTACCTGCACTCTTCATTGTTCGCTGGTGTTCAAGCTGGTTGAACAAACTCTTGACGAGCTTCATTCAGGGTTGGCGAAAATGGTGGAATATAAAAATTCAGTGAATACGATTTCTAATTTAAATTTCATCAAACAGATTGAGATCGGCACGCGTACTTCAGGATCATTGCAGAAACAGAAATAATACGATCAAATCAAAGTATGCAAACCAAAATTCAACAGCCGCTCATGTCTCGACGATACGATCTCTTCTCATGGAGGCTTTCAATCATCCTTTCAGGAGTGACTTCGCTGACCTTCATGCTTGTCTGGTCGATCTCAATCCTGACTGCGGAGGAACAACAGCAGAAGCCTCCCGCCCCCAAGATTGTAAATTTCCGACAAGTAAACAAGTTGCTGTTCAGTGGAGCTCAACCGGAAGGTGAAGAAGACTTCGCTGCTCTTCAGAAGTATGGAGTCAAGACGATCGTTTGCGTTGACGGAACGACTCCGCGTGTTGAATTAGCTCGGAAGTACGGGTTGCGGTATGTGCATATTCCTTTGCCTTATTCTGGCATTCCGCGCGATTCAGCGCGAAAGCTGGCGAAGGTTGTTGAGGAGTGCGAGTCACCGATTTTTGTGCATTGTCATCACGGATTACATCGAGGGCCGGCAGCGGCTGCGATCTGTGGAATTGCCCAAAAGGAAATGACCTCCAAGACAGCGATCAAATTCCTCAAAGAGGTTGGGACTGACCCGAAGTACGTTGGTCTGTTTCGTGATGTTGGGAACTACCGCCTCTTAAGTCCGAGCGAAGACGCAAAACTTCCCCAAGTCGAACTGGTTGAGATTGCCCCCGTTGATGAACTCTCCGACATCATGACGAGAATCGAGGAGCATTTCGGTATCGTGGAAGCTCAACTCGAGTCTGTAACCCCCAATCAACAATTGATTGTGGAACATTCAGTGGCAATGTCCGAAGAATTCAAAGAGTCTGCCCGCCTGAAGAAGTTGAGCGAGAAGTTGCGTACAAAATTTATTGAAGCGTCGAAAACCTCAGCAACACTTGCAACCGATGGCGAACAAGAACAACTTTCAAAGCAGCTGAAGAATCTCAAACAACAGTGTGTCGCCTGCCACGCCGAAGCTGGTTAAAGTTGGTTACAAAGTTTTGAAAGCAATTTTCACAATCACGATAAAGCTTCTCAAAACATTCCCTTGCCGTCGATCTCGTCCAATTCAGCGACGATCAACCGTACAAGTTCCGGGAGACCTTGACCGGTGACTGCCGAGATGAGCAACACCTCTCGACCGAGGTCTTCGCTTAAGAGTTCAGCACAGGCTTGAGCATCGGGGAGTTCACACTTGGTGACCACAACGATTTCACGCCGAGCTTCGAGCGTCTCATCGTAAAGGCAGATCTCTTTTCGAATCTGATGATAGTTTTCGATAGGATCGGTCTGATCCATTGGCGTCGGCTCGACGAGGTGAACAAACAGCCGTGTCCGCTGAACATGCTTGAGGAATTCGTGACCTAAACCGACTCCTTCATGTGCACCTTCGATTAGACCGGGGATATCAGCGATGACAAACTCATGGTCGTACCCGACTCGAACCATTCCCAGGTTGGGGTATTTCGTGGTAAACGGGTAGGCTGCGATTTCTGGGTTTGCCCGGGAGAGACGGCTCAAGAGCGTACTTTTTCCCGCGTTCGGTTTCCCGATCAACCCCACATCGGCGATCACTTTCAGCTCGAGCATGACCTCGCGAATTTCTCCGGGAGAGCCCTCTTCGGCATGTTTGGGAGCACGGTCGGTGGAAGTCGCAAAGTGTTTGTTTCCACGCCCACCTCTTCCCCCTTTAGCGATCAGCAGCGACTCACCATCCTTCAGCAGTTCCTTGATCACAAATCCGTGCTCAAGATCTTTGACCAGCGTTCCAGGTGCCACGAGAACATAGGCGTCCTCACCACTACGCCCAGTTTTCAGCTTGCCTTCGCCCTGACGTCCCTTAGCAGCTTTCCAGTGCCGATGCCCGACAATGTTGGAGAGGCTCCCAAGATTTGAGTCAACTTTGATGTAAATGCTTCCGCCATCGCCACCATCGCCCCCATCTGGACCACCTCGTGGAACGTGCGCTTCTCGACGGAAGCTCATGCACCCGTTTCCGCCGTCTCCGGCCTGGCAGAGTATTTCAACGCGATCAACAAACATGAGGTATCAATTGTGATTCAAGGTGCTCACATCTCGTACAGTGATCACTGCTGAGTGTACACGAAAGAGCAATTTTCAAAAATTTGGTAAACAGGACGACGCTCTCGTCAGCAAAAAGACTAAACATCTTCCAATAGAACAACTTACGAGTCTACAGTGTACACGATTTTCAACGATTTGCGAGATCACCGAACCACCGGGACAACCGCTGGATTCGCAAGGAACCGATACTGGGGTTGATGAAAAATGGGCCATTAGGTACGACCCTGCCTGATTATCGCCGTTGAAACGATTTCAGCGGGGCACACCAGACCACTTCATCAGGGTGTGGTGCGCAAAAAATTCAAATCAAACTGATTTTGGAATTTCCTCAGGGAGGGATCTTGGATGTTTCGGAAGTTTAGCGGAGCGCTGCTCTGTATTGCCATTCTTGGACTTGGGAGCCAACTCGCGGCTCAGGATGATAACGCAGCCAACCTGGAAGCTCTCAAAGAGCAAGCTGATGTTGCTTATCGTCAACGGAATTTTCCTAAGACGGTTGAGCTAACGAATCAAGTCTTGGCAGCATCTCCTAACGACCATGTTGCACTCTACTTGCGTGGTAGTGCTCACGTGGAAATGGGAATTGTCACTGGAAAAGTGGAATTTATCCGTCAGGGAATTGCTGATTCTCGAGAAGCGATTCGCCACGAAGGAAAGGGAAAAGCGGAATACTACCTTCCGTATATTTATGGAATGAGCAACCTGGCTGACATGGAAGGGAAGGTCAACCATGCCAAAACAGCTCAAACCGTCGTTGACTCCGTCCTCGAACGAGAGGACCTCACAGCGGAGCAAACTGCAAACTTGTACTATCAACGTGCTCAGGCAGACATGCGGTTGAAAGATAACGCAGCGACTGAAGCAGACTTGAAAAAAGCAATTCAACTCAATTCGGAACATTTGGCAGCCCACATGGCACTTGCCGAATTTGCTGCGACTTCGAAAACACCAGAAGAAGCGACCGCAGCGTTTTCCAGCGTCGTTGAAAAGTTTCCAACAAACCCGATTGTTTTCAACAACCGGGGAATGTTCCTGCAGTCTCAAGGAAAAACTCAAGAGGCCGTCGCTGACTTCACTCAGGCAATCAAGCTCGATGGTCGGTTTATCCCCGCTTATATTAATCGTGGATTTGCTTACCTTGAAGCGGGTGATTCTGCCAAAGCCGAAGCAGCACTTACGGAGGCACTCACTGTTGATCCAAATCAGCTTGGTGCGCAAAGTCTTCGAGCAACAGCCCGTTTAAATCAAAACAAAGTCGACGAAGCACTCATCGACTATCGACGCGTCGCTGAACTCGCTCCGCAAAACCCGATGGCATTTGCTGACCTCGGATTTGCTCAATTCTTCTCCGGAGATTTCGCGAGTGCAGGCCAGTCGTTTGATAAGGCGCTAACGCTTCAAAAAGAGATGCGATTCTTATTGCCCTGGAAACTCGCCAGTGCAATTCGCTCAGGGACCTACAAGCAAGCTGACTACCAGGAAGTCTTGTCAAAGCCAGAAGGTTCACGCGACTGGATTGATTCGCTAGTCCTGTTCCAACTCGGTCAAGTCGATGCAGCCACGATGCTGAAATCTGTCCACCCCGACAATCAAGACGCAAAAGCTGCTCAGCTTTGCGAAGGATACTATTTCATCGGAATGGAACTTCTGCGACGTGATCGTCAACAAGATGCTGTTGGATATTGGAAGCAAGCGACCAAATCACGACTACCTAAATTGTCAGCGTATCGCGGTGCAGTCTTCGCTCTGAAAAACTCAGGTGTTGAAGTTCAGTAGTAGTTCGTCCCACCATGATTATTGGTGCAGTCTTCGTTTTGTTCACGACTACTGAAGTCGTTCTGAATCACTGAGATTTCGAGACCACCTTTAGTTTTGTTTGTGCCAACTAATTCGCTCAAGCCCGCTTCCATTCGAAGCGGGCTTTTTTCGTGTGTCCTGCATTTTCAATATTGACCATGCCCAGATTGTGTACTTTACATGTCACCATAGAGATCTCGCCCAAGGCAGAACATAATGATCAATATTGAATCTGTGCCACTGCATCGGTTGGTTTGCTGCCAACTCTGGAATTCCGATTCCCGAAGAGTGTAAAATGAAGGTACGGGACAACTTTGCCCGCCATTCAATCTGACTTAATTATGATGCGTTTATTCGTCTCGTCCGCTGTTGTGATTTCCATCACGTTTGCCATCGTCAGTTCGGTGACTGCTGAGGATCTGGAATTCAACCGGGATATTCGCCCCATTCTTTCGGACAAATGCTTCTTCTGTCACGGACCGGACGAGGAAGACCGTCAGGCGGATTTGCGGCTCGACAAGTCAGAAGCTGCACATGAGTACGCCATCGTTCCTGGAAAGCCGGAAGAGAGTGAACTGATTGCACGCTTGCTGAACCCAGACCCTGAACTCCGCATGCCTCCTGCCGATTCTGAGAAACACCTCTCAGAGGAAGAAATCAAACTCCTCACCGATTGGATTAAACAAGGGGCCAAGTACGAACCGTTTTGGGCTTATGTCCCTCCCAAACCTAGAGAATCAAAAACGAATGAGAAGGCTTCAACGCCAACACTCATTGACTCATTCATCTTGGAGAAGCTGGTCGCTGAAGGACTTCAGTTTTCTTCGCCAGCAGAACCAGTCACCCTGATTCGCAGGCTATACTTTGACCTTATTGGGCTTCCCCCCAGCCCTGAGGAAGTAGACGCCTTTGTCTCCGACCATTCAGAAAAAGCTTATCGCGACATCATCGACAAGCTGTTAGCCTCTGATCACTTTGGGGAACGAATGGCGATCTACTGGCTCGATCTCGTTCGCTACGCCGACACAGTCGGATACCACGGAGACCAGGATCATCACATCTCCCCTTATCGAGACTGGGTGATTGAAGCGTTCAACGACAACATGCCCTTCGATCAGTTCACCCGCGAACAACTCGCTGGCGATTTACTTCCAGATTCAACGATCGATCAGAAGATTGCCACCGGCTACAACCGTTTGCTGCAAACATCTCATGAAGGGGGCGTGCAACCGAAAGAGTATCTGTCGATCTACGCAGCTGACCGGGTCCGCAATCTCAGTTCCGTCTGGATGGGGGCAACTGTCGGGTGTGCCCAATGCCATTCACACAAGTACGATCCGTACACCATTCAAGACTTTTATTCGCTGGCCGCTTTCTTTGCCGACATCGATGAAGATCAACACTTCTACATCGGGAGCAATGCACTTCCCACTCGCCGTCCCCCTGAACTTGAAGTCATTTCGCAGCGTGGTCGTGAACGACTTGTCGAGATTGAGCATAGTCTCGAAACGATTCCAATGTCTCAGTCGAAACGTCGCGGAGTTCTGGAAGCCGAGAAAAAAGAAATCGAAGAGTCGGCTCGCTTAACGATGGTCACTGTTGCCAAAGAACCGCGAGAAATGCGAGTTCTTCCGCGAGGAAATTGGCTCGATGATAGCGGCCCCATTGTCGAACCGGCCGTCCCGGAGTTTCTAGGGAATCTTGATCATGAATCGAGGCGCGCCAATCGACTCGATCTCGCAAACTGGCTGACAGCAACAGAAGCTGGTGTTGGCGGATTAACTGCGCGGGTCCAGGTCAATCGTTACTGGTATCTCCTTTTTGGGACTGGACTCTCAAGGTCTCTCGACGATTTTGGAGGGCAGGGGACTCCTCCCTCGTACCCTGAACTGCTTGATGAGTTAACGCTCGAATTCATTGAAAGTGGCTGGGATGTCAAACACATTTTGAAACAAATTCTGCTCAGCAAAGCTTATCGACAATCATCCATTGCGAGCGCCGAACTCCTGCAGAAAGACCCCTATAACCAGCTTTTCGCCAGACAAGGTGCTTACCGCCTCCCCGCAGAAGTTCTTCGAGACAATGCACTCATGGTCTCCGGACTATTGAACGTGAAATATGGCGGAGAAAGCAGCCATCCTTATCAGCCTCCGGGATATTACCGGCACCTCAACTTCCCCAAGCGCGAGTACGAACCAGATCAAGATTCTCAGCAATATCGCCGAGGGGTTTACGTTCATTGGCAACGTCAGTTTTTGCATCCGATGCTGAAAGCGTTCGATGCTCCCAGCCGAGAAGAATGCACTGCCGAACGTCCGCGATCAAACACACCATTGGCCGCTTTGGTCTTGATGAACGATCCAACTTTCATCGAAGCGGCACGCTCATTTGCGGCTCGTATCCTTGAAGAATCAAATGGAACCGACCAGCAGCGACTCGAATCTGCTTTCCGAAGAGCGGTCTCCCGCTTGCCTGACGAAGTTGAATCGAAGGTTCTCCTCGAAGTTCTCGCGCAGAACCGCAAGCAGTTCAAAGAAAGAGAGGAGAGCGTGGCTGCGTTTCTTGATGTCGGCCTGAATCTCGAAACGGATCAGTCCGAGAAACAACTCGATCAGCAAGAACTCGCAGCCTGGACGACTGTCACGAGAGTCATCCTGAACTTGAACGAATCAATCACTCGAAATTGAATGGGCTCGCGCACTGATTGAATCACACGCTGACTGTGCGATCCCGGCTGCCTGCCTGTTACTGGCGTTGGAACACTTTCCCGAGTCGGTGCGGGTCCGGAATTTCGTTTTCCGTGAACTGTCGTCCCTGCACTGTGTATTCGCTGATGTCAACAAAACGACCGTCAGCTTCTGCACTTTCATAACTTGCCATCAAGACAGCCATCGTGTCCCAAGCCATCATTGGTCCAGATTGTGGAGAACGGTCTGACTCAAGGGCACAGTCAACGGCATCGTTCATCTCGTTGACATATCCGTGCGAGTAGGTCTGATTTGGTCGAGGAAAACTTGTTCCTTGTGGAGTCGATAGTTTTTCTCGCAGCAAAATATTTCCAGCTGCTGTCCCCTTGGGTAAGAACAATTCATTTTCGTTATTGGGGTTCATCCGAACATCGTACTCAGCAAAGTCTGTAATCACTGAGAATTCGTTGCGGATTCCAGAAATGCTGAGATCATGCCCATGAACTTCTGCGATCGTCCGGTCTTCAAACATCACAGTAATACGTCCGAAGTCATCGACGTTTTGCATCGGTCGAAAGAATTCGTGACTTGTCTCTGGTTGGTGTTTTAAAATTTGAAGCGCAGCTGCCGAAACCTGTACGGGACGAATCGGTCCGGTTCCGTTCAAAATTCCTTCGACCTGTTTCAAATACAAAGCAGGTCCCAACGGATGGCAGGCTTTATTGAAGAGGGCTCCGCCACCAGATTTGCTGGGCGTATCGTACGCCGGTGCATGTGACCCCTGATGAGCGCACACGCCGGATTGATACAGAACTTTCCCCTTATTCTGCTTCTGAGCTTCGATCAAAAGCTCCACAATCCCCTTGACCCCGTCCACGTAAATAAAATCTTCGGCATAAAGCAGTTTCGACTTTCCGGCTCTGACGGCATCCAGAACTGTTGCCAGGTAGTCCATTGACTCCTGTTTGCGGGTCGCTGCGTCGGCAGTTCGCCCCTCGGGATAACCTGGCCAAATAACAGGCGGCTTCTCAAGCACGATCACCGGAACGCCAGCCTGACCAGCCTCCGTCGCATACGGACCATGAGCAAAATTTGCGCAGCAGATGTTGTCGATATCTGGTTGAACGGACTTCAGCATTTCCTCGTGGGAATCAAAGGCATTCGTCACGTTGTGCCGTGCGGCGAAATTCTCTGCGTTCTCTCGTCTTCCCGAAATGACTCCAGCCAACTCGATATGAATCCCATTCTTGTGTGGGATCATCGAATAAGTACTCGCGGTGTAGTCCCCAGCGAAGCCAGTTCCACTGATTGCAATGCGAATCGTTTTCTGCGTCATGGCGTTAAACTCTTTTTAAGAACGAAAGTCTTGGCTGTCGCGTCCCATTTGAACGTTTGCTCTACAGCCTCTTCGTTGAACTGAGTCGAGATCTTTGATTTCTCAAACCGAAAGAGCAAAGTGTTCGTTTGATGCGGAGCTTGCTGAAGAAGTCGATTCGTCACCTTGAGATCACCGAGAGGGGATGCGACTGGAAACTCAAAATAGATCCATGCCGATTTCGTCTCGACCTCGAAGCCGATCGGCTTCAGCTTAAGCTTTTCCCCACCCTTTTCAACCTGGAAGACTTCTTCGATGTATTCAAACACAACAGCATTCGATCCCAGCTTCTCAAGAACGAGTTTCTTTTTCGTACGCCGTCGCAGTTCTTGTTCTAAATCATTCGGGTCAACTTTGAGTGCAACTTCAAAAGTACGGTTCTTTTCATTCCACTGCATCTCTGCCGAACTGAAGTGAAACGGGTGTGCAAAGAGACTCGTATTCGCCATGGCGAGAAATGCGAGAACTGCAAAGAAAGCACATCGATTCGTGTTTGAAAATCTCATGGAAGAACGCTTCATGATTGATTGAAGTGAAGCAATTTTACTCATCCTTTTTCTGCTCATCTTTTGAGGCCTCTTTTTGAAGCGACTTAGCCTTTTGCATTTCGTTCTTCGACTTCTTTTCTTTATACAGCTGAAATCGAGACTTGATGATTTTTCTCGGCCAGTGATTGTTCTCAACGTCGGTATCTGCGGTTTCCAAATGTGGATCAATCTGAACCGACTCAATCGTTTTCGCAGTGATGAACAGCTTTGAGACTTTCTGATTGTTATGTCGCCAGATTTCCGCAGGGATACGCAGAACCTGTTTTGTCTCATCTTCAAAATGGCACTCGACAATAATTGGCATGACCAACCCGCCGATGTTTTCAAAATCGAAGATATAGAAATTCCGCTTTTCCAGAAGCAACTCTTTTTCATCTTCATCAAGAGACTTCAAGAATTTTTCGTAGGCCTTCTTATCATCCTCAGTCACGTCAAGCTTATCGAAATCGTTGTAGAAATCTTTCAGCTCGGGAAACTGATCGACCCGTTTGGGCAAATCTTTATTTCGCTGACTGGGAACGGTTTTCGGTTCTTCTTCGCGTTCCCGTTTCTTCTCGCCTTTTTCTACCTCGGGGTCAGGAGATGCCAGTGTGTACAGACGAATATTGTTGATGGCGATGTCGACATGATCTGTTGAATAGAACCAACCCCGCCAGAACCAGTCGAGATCGACACCCGAGGCATCTTCCATCGTTCGGAAAAAGTCCGAAGGTGCAGGACGCTTGAACTTCCAGCGTTGGGCGTACTCTTTGAAGGCAAAATCAAACAACTCTCGACCGAGAATCGACTCCCGAAGAATGTTCAGAGCTGTCGCTGGTTTGGCATACGCATTGTTCCCGAATTGCAGGATTGACTCTGAATTCGTCATGATGGGGACTTGCGACGAACTTCGCATGTAAGGCACGATCAATCTCGGTTCACCACGCCGGGAGGGATATTTCTCTTCCCATTCCTGTTCGGCGAGATACTGCAAGAACGTATTCAATCCTTCATCCATCCAGGTCCACTGCCGTTCGTCGCTGTTGACGATCATTGGAAAGTAGTTGTGTCCCACTTCGTGGATGATGACGGATATCAATCCATACTTCGTCCGATCTGAATACGTTTTGTCCTCTTCAGGTCGCGGACCATTGAAGCAGATCATTGGGTATTCCATTCCGTATACCGGTCCGTTCACCGAAATCGCAACCGGGTAGGGGTACGGGAATGTGTAACGCGAATAAACATTCAGCGTGTGGATGATGGAGTGCGTCGAATATCGACTCCATAACGGCTCCGCTTCTTTGGGATAGAAAGACATTGCCCAGACGGATTGGCCTTCGACGTTGTGTCGCTGCGCATCCCAGATAAATTTTCGTGATGTCGCAAAGGCAACGTCACGGACATTGTCAGCTTTGAAAACCCAGGTTTTCTTTCCGGTCGGCTTTGAAGACTCATTCTTCTCAGCCTCTTCAGGGGTCACGATGAAGACCGGCTTTGTCGCGTTTTTTGCAGTCTCAAGCCTTTGTCGCTGGGCTTCACTTAAGACTTCGTCAGGATTCTGAAGTACCCCTGACGCAGAGACAATGTGATCGTTCGGGACTGTAATACTGAGTTCGTAGTCCCCCAATTCAAGGGTAAATTCTCCTCGGCCCAAAAACTGTTTGTGTTGCCAGCCTGCGTAGTCTGTGTAGGCCACAAGTCGTGGGAACCAATGAGCGATTTCGTAGATTGTGTTTCCGTCTTTCTCAAAGTCCTCATAGCCGGTCCGCCCCGGAACCAGGTCGCTGTTATTGATTGCGTAGTTCCAGTCAACTTCAAAAGAAAATGACTTTGAAGGTTTTAGCGGAGCAGGGAGGTCGATCCTCATCATTGTTTTGACAAGGGTGTGTTTGAGCGGTTGCCCTTGTCCGTCCACAACTTTCGTTACCGTCATTGAACCATCGAATGCTTCTCGCGTGCGTAGTCTTTTCAAGCTATCGGTTGAAATCCGTGACAAGGATGGCGCCGTTGAGGTGAGTGCGGAATCTGAATCGGGTGCGAAAATGTTTGCATCAAGTTGCAGCCACAAGTACGTCAAAGTGTGCGGCGATTTGTTGTGATAGGTTACTTTTTCCGAGCCGGTGAGATGTTTTTTCTCATCGTCGATTTCAACTTGAATGGCGTAATCTGCCCGTTGCTGCCAATAGAGTGGACCAGGCGCTCCCGAGCCGAGTCGCGCTTCGGTCGGTGTTGGCAGAATCTCGTCCAACTGTCGGAAAGAGTCTGCCTGCCCATATTTCGAATTTGTCACCTGAGCGAAGAGAGGCTGAGCAACAGCCGAAGCGATCAGAAATAGTAAAGTCGCCAATTTTGGCGAACTGGAATACCTTCGTGATTTTTGTGTCCGTGAAAATCGCTTTTCTTGTGATGAATCATTTTTGCCCACAAGACAGTGTGCATACGCTTTATTCAGAACCACCCTGGAATTTCGCTTTTTCAAAATCATGAGCCTAAATTTCGTACCTGAATCAATTTCCAGAAGAACGCGAACATAGCCTACCCACACTACCGTTCTTCCCGCAAACCAGCCAGACCCTCAAGCTTCTGCAACCGGAACATTTCGCAGATATTCGTTGTTCGGAATTCTGGTTGAGTTCTTCCAGCTCAATCGTCGATAAGCCGAAATACGATAACGAATATCAGGGAGTGAGAGATCTTCCAACAATGGACAGTCCCCCACTTTATAGGGCTCATTAATCAAAGCGATTTTCAACATGTCATGGACGACACTGAAATCCTTGTTCTTCCTCTGCCTCGCAATGCAGGTTGGCTGCGTTCAGTTGCGTGATCGTGTCGATGAATGCTTGATCACAAGCCAGGACAACAAGCTCACAGAGAAAGCGTGGAGAGACCATCGCCATTATTGGGTCGATCAGCCGTTTCAGAAAGATTTCCGTAAGGGCTTCAAAGCTGGTCACAGTGCCGGACTAGACGGAGAGGATTGTCCGCCAGCGATTCCTCCGCGATATTACTGGAGTGCTGCCAATAGTGGCCCCAACGCAGAAATGCGAACCAAAGCCTGGTTCGATGGATGGTGGATGGGTTCAGTGGCAGCGACCACTGAAGGACTTCATAATCACCGCCGAGTGCATGTTGCTCCTCACATTCAGGCAAGTAAGGCAGAACCAGAAATTGATTGGTCAAAGGTCACAGAAGAGATGAGAGAACATTTGCCTCTCGTCCCGATTCCTGAAGTTCCAATGGAAGAGACGCCGCAAGAGCTGGATGGAAAACCACCAGTCGCTCCGCCGCTTGTTCCGCCAGCTGTGCCACCGGCGAAAGAGCCGAAAAAAGATCCCGCGAAGGAATACAACCCCCGTGTGACACGCCCAGAATTGTATCTCCCGATCCAATAAGCTTCGAAGCACAGCCGCTGATCGATCAACTTAGACTTTTTCGACTTCGAAATCCTTGATTGCTATCGACGTCCCTTGTTGTAAGTAATTGACCGCGATCAGCAATCGGGCTTCACTTCTTCTCTCGACAATCTCTCCTTTGATTCCTTCAAAGGGTCCCGATTTGATACGCACTGGCGTACCAACTTCCAGACGCGATTCGTGCCGCAGTTCCTGCTTGGAACTGATTAGAGTGTGGACTTGGGAAAGATCAAAGACGAGTTTCTCTTCTTCTTTGACTTCCAGACATTTTGAGATGCAATTGGTCTGGAGGGCCTGAATACGCTCATCTTCTGTAGCATGAATAAAAACGTAGTTCGAGAACAACGGTGAGAATGTCGTCCTGACGCGCCCTTGAGGAGAACGCTTGGGCACGCCGATGATCGGGCAAAAAAATGGAACTTGCTTTGGGAGCAGTCGCCGCATCAACTCTTTTTCGCGACGGGACATCGTATAGACTGCCCACCAGCGCGCTCCTTCCTCGCGTCGTTCTTCCTGGTACTGTTCGTTAAACAGATTTTCCGGATAGATTGACTTCTCTTCTTTCAGGATGGGCATCCGATTCCTCGGGAAAATAAATTACGCCTTAACATCGATCTTGCTCCGAAAGACATTCTGCTCAGAACAGTCTGTCTTCACGCATTCACACAACGACAACAGTCTCTCTCAAAAGTGTAGGGGCCTGTATTGCGGACGCTCGGAAGTTGTTACGGCCGCACACAGAGACCTTACAAAATGTCTACTTGCTTTGCATCGAGGCAATACCTGGCGTCATCAGTTCTTTGAGATGCTTCGGGGATAATACTTAGAACCAGTCCGAAAACCTCTGGAATAGCCACTGTTCTCAACGTTTGAGAGAGCAATTTCAAGTTTCAGGATCAGTTCTAAAAAGTTTTGATTCACTTTGGTTGGTAGCAGAAAGCTTCCAATCTCTCGATCCCCAAGGGCTTGACCATCAGACATTGTGACAAGACTGGCTTGAGTCACCCAAATCTTAACATGCAGCCGCTGTGCGTCCAGAGATCTTTCGCACTTGCGAATTGGCCAGTCGATTAAAAAACTCAGGTAAATTATCGACATGCCCCAGTCAATGACTCAAAATGATACGGTCGTCGGATGACAAACGAGAATCATTCAACTCAACTCCATGAGACACCATTATGCTCCGAAAGACGCTCTACTCACCAGTTTCCTCACCATTGGCAATTCTGTTCGGAGTCACTTTTCTATGGGCTCAATGGGGAAGTCCTCTCTACGCACAAGAGGCAACACCGGAACGCCCCAAAGTTCCAGAGATTCCAGACGAGCCAAAAACGGTTGATCCAGTCAGCTTGATTCATCCAAAGCTTGCTCAGAAGGCATCCGTGAATTTCAACAACTCATCATATGAAGAACTTCGTGAATGGCTGAAAAAAACAACCGGCCTGCCTGTCGTCATCGATGAAGCGGAATTCTCCAACGAAGGGCTCTCGATTCATGATGAATACTCAGACACGCTTAACGACGCTCCGATTTACTTTTTACTGAATCGACTCAACGCCAATTCGCTGAGTTGGTTTATCGAAGATGAAGTCATTCGCATCACAACGACACTAGCTGCCGACGACTTAATGAGAACAAAAACGTATGTCGTCGGAGATCTTCTGGACAACGGATACGACGAAGAGAGTTTGATTGACACCATTCAAGAGATGACCGGCGGAGCGTGGTATGAAATCGATCAGGAGGGGGGTGATGTCAAACTTCTTGGAGATGTCCTGTTCGTTAAACAAACGTACCATGTCCACCTCGAGCTAGAAGGACTGCTCAGCGCCTTGCGAAAGTATGGACGCGAAACTGCGACGTCGGAACCGGAGCTGCACTTTGAACTTCGAGAAAAACTGAAGCAGATTGTCTCAGTCGATTTTGAGAGAGAACCCATTTTTCGTGTCGTCGCCCTTCTCTCAGACCGTCACAAACTCGACATTCGCCTGGACACTCATGAGCTTGCCAACGAGGGGATCAGCTCGCGCGACAGCCTGTCACTCTCGATCGAAGATCGCGACCTGAAAACGGTTCTGGGATTGCTCTTTGCTGAACTGGATCTCACCACAACTTTAGACAACGGCGTGATTCTCATCACAACCGATCTCAAGGCATCAGAGCAACGACGCACAGCCGTGTACGATGTCCGAGACTTATGTCGGAATGAATCGGAATCAGATGCACTGATCGAAGCGGTTCAGGAACAGACAGTCGGACCATGGTTTGAGATTGACCAGGAAGGCGGAATGATTGCTTCCCCTAAACCTGGAGTACTTGTTATTCGCCAAACCAACCGAAGTCTTGAGGAAGTTCGCAGCCTGTTGGACGCCTATCGAGAAGCCCTGACAAAATCAAAACCGCGTAAGAAAGTGGTTGTCGAAGATGATGTTTTCACTCACTATTACAAACTCGACACCGCAACAGCCGAAAAGCTTTTTAATGGACTCTGGAATCTCATCCCGGAAGCAAAAGCACTTGCTGAAGCGGACAAGGAAAATCGGAACCTGGAACAAATCCTCATGTTCCCTGCGAAGCCTGAATTAAGATTGGTGACATCCCAGCGAACGAAAACTGACAACGCCAGAGCTGAGCCAGTCCTCATCGATCAATCGACAATGATCATCACCCACCACCGTTCAATACACAAGAAGATCCAGGAGGCCATCAACCGGATCACAAACGGAGACTCCCCGATATTCACAACTGATGGCGACCCCATTGGAGGCAAGCAGGGGGGCATGCAAGGAGGTGGAGGCGGTTTTGGTGGAGGATTCTTTTCAATCCCCGAGGAATAGGAGTTCTCGAGGCAGAATTCTAAAATAGAACTCCCGTCCAACAGGAAACGTTACGTCTCCGATAGCATTTTTGAGGTCGATGAACGCCTGCTGCCTCGTGGATTTGAGGGCTTCATCACATGAAAACCACTCTTCACGGAGACAAGTCGCTTCACTAGAGCATCTTTCGAATTGGTTTGCAGGTTCTGCCTCGTGGCAAACAGCATTTTACCGGGGAAATGCGTTCTTCACGGGCAAACGGTAGAGCAAACTGCTCTAGCTTCACTGGAATACTCCAGCGTAACTTCGTCAAATCAAGTTGAGTTTCTTTGGGCGTTCTCTGGGGCGACGACAACATTTGTCGCACAAGCCATGCGCTTCTAATCGGTGTCCCTCGATGCGAAAACCGAATCCGCGCGCGACCTCTTCAAGGAGTTCACTGATCTTGTCGTTATCAAACTCAGTTAACTCGCCGCATTTTTTGCAGATGAGATGGTCGTGCTGCGGGTAACCGTAATCGTGCTCGTAAAGGTCACGATCATCCTGGCGAGCGACTTTGCGAATGAGACGCGCGTCTTCGAGTTGCTTGATCGAGCGATAAATCGTCGAACGGCTCACTCGCTTTCCATCCTGTCTCAAATTCAGTCGCTGTATCAGTTGCTCTGCATCGAAGTGTTCATGGGTTGCAAAAACCTCCTCAACAATAATCGCACGCTCGCGCGTCATGCGCAATCGTTGCGTGGCGAGGTATTCTCGATACTTCTCACTTGGAGAGACGGCAACAGAAACCGCTTCCAATTCAGACACAATATCCCCCTGATGACACTTTCACATGTGCCGTTCTCGCAATCAATCCGTAATCACTCCAAGCATACGGCTGATAGCAATTTCTAGTTTCTCTGGAGTCTCGTACACACCTGAATCAATTTCCGCGCGGATCCTTGCCAAACGCTCTTCACGCGTTTCGGCTGAAGGAACTGCCTCGGAATCGAGATTGTCCTGATGAGGTTGAGTGCGATCGGGCCGTTTTCGGTCCATCTCGGCCTCCCCAGAGTTTGGAATAACATTGCCGTTTTCGAAGAAGACTTCGGTCGGCAGGAACTGCCGATCATAGCTCAGGTCGGTGCATGCAATCAATGGCGTCTGCACAGAAGAGTTGAAGCAGGCCAGCGAATGAAAAAGAGTGAGTGCGGATCGCATAGGAATTCTCCTTAGCGACCGTCCTGGTGCTGTTTCGCGTGAGAACGCGGCGTCTTGCTGAAATGAAGGTGATTCAATCCGAGAATCACTTGATCTTGTGAATACAAAAGGGTTTACGTCAACGACTTCTGATTCTCATGATGTTAATTTCTCACCGTAAGTTGCTTCCGGTGTACAGGTGATATCGGTTCTAACGAAGACGGCTGTTGAGGACATTCCACAAATGTTCATGTTTTTTTTACAAAATTATTATCGATTTGCACTATTTGCACACTCGGAAATCCTCTGCACTGCACGCGAATTCGCCTGTTTTATGCGGAGACCAGCTTCCCAAATCCCCAATCCGACTCAACTCCCGCCGACTTCGAACTCGCTGTCATTCTCTGAGTTCACCTCATTTCCCGTTTCTTGCAGGACAGCACCAACGATGCACTTGCCGATAAAGATCGTTTGCCGAGAGCATCGACTGCGCCCCCAAGCTTCAGAAGATTAAGAGCCTGAAATTCAAAACAACTTATGGAACGGAATACGGATTAAAGATGAGCACGCCAGCACACCTCAATTGGCTTTGATGACATCTGCGTCAAAAGAGTGCCTCAAAGTGCACCTTGACCCAACTTTGGGATCAAAGTTAAATTCCGCTACCCTTTCTTCCTATTGACGAAGACCATGTCGACTCCCCCCAGCCAAGAAATGCACATCATTAAACCTGGCCGTGCCCCGTGGAGGCAAAGGCTCGTAGACGCAGAAACAGGCTTTCGCCTCGGCTTGCGGACCGACTCAACACTATTTGTCTACGTGTTGATGGGTTCTATGACTCTTGCTTCAGGAGCCGTTCTTGGCATCGAAAAAATCGAATGGATTGCCTTGGTGTTGACCTTTGGCCTTACACTCTCGGTAGAACTCTTTCACCAGCTGCTAAAATTTCTTGTTCAGGAGTTCCAGCACCACCTGAGAAAAGATGTCCATCAAATGCTCAGACTGGGTACCGCAGCGTGCCTCGTCACAAATATTGCGGCGGCAACTGTTCTGGGGATCATCTTCGGAAGCCGTATTTGGCACCTCTTTTCTTGATCGGCTAGAAACTCCGACCGATGGCTTTTCGTAGAGTTCGACGCACTTGCTCCGTTTGCCTGAGCAGATAGACTGTCGTCCCACCGAGCTATTAAGCCGTTCTTCCTATCTTGATTGCGACTGAAATCGTCGCAACTGGAGTTAAAATTCATGTCCTTGATCAGTTTGCGCGACGTCTCCTTCACATGGGCGGGACCGTCGCTGTTAGAAAATATCAATCTGGAAATCGGACGTGGAGAGCGGATTGGCTTGCTGGGCCGCAACGGAGCCGGAAAGTCCACATTGATGAAATTGATCGCTGGGGAGATTCCAGTCGACAATGGAACACTCAAACTTGCGGACGGCTTAAAAATCGGCCGACTGATTCAGGAAGTCCCCGACGGAACCACTCAGTCTGTGGCTGAACTTGTTCGCGAAGGCCTACTGGATGACCACCAGGAAGACTGGCAAGTCGAGCAAACTCTGGAGCGGCTCCTCACGCAAATGAACCTCTCCGGCGACTCTCAATTCGCTCAGCTCTCCTCGGGAATGAAAAGACGAGCGCTGCTAGCACAGGCGCTGATTCGCGAGCCGGATTTGCTTCTGCTTGATGAACCAACAAACCACCTGGATATTGATTCCATCAACTGGTTGGAAAGCTTCTTGAAAAAATTTCAGGGAACGATCCTGTTTGTCACACACGATCGAATCTTCCTGCAGGCTTTGGCAACCCGCATGCTCGAAATTGATCGCGGCAAGCTCTTTGACTGGACGTGCGACTATCAGACGTTCCTCAAAAGACGTGATGAGCTCCTCCACGCTGAAGAGCAACAGAATCAGCTCTTCGACAAAAAATTGGCGGAAGAAGAAGTCTGGATTCGTCAGGGAATCAAGGCCCGCCGAACGCGAAATGAAGGACGCGTGCGAGCACTGAAGAACATGCGTAACGAACGCAGCCAGCGCCGCGAGAAAACCGGCAGCGTGAAGATGCAGGCAGGTGAGGCGGACCGCTCTGGGCAACTGGTGATGGAAGCCAAAAACGTCACCTTCGGTTACGAAGCAAACACCCCGATCATCAAAAATTTTACTGCAACGATTTCAAGAGGAGACAAGATTGGCATCGTCGGCCCCAACGGAGTCGGAAAAAGTACGCTTCTTAAATTAATCCTGGGAGACTTAGCTCCAACATCGGGAGATATTCGCCAAGGAACAAACCAGCAACTCATCTACTTCGATCAACTTCGTGAACAAATCGATGATGAAAAAACCGTCGCTGAGAATGTCGGCGAAGGACAGGATCAACTGACAATCAACGGCAAACAAAAGCATGTTCTGGGCTACCTGCAAGATTTTCTCTTCACACCCGAACGTGCCAGACGCCCCGCGAGATATCTCTCGGGTGGTGAGCGGAATCGCATGTTGCTGGCCCGGATTTTCAAACGTCCATCAAACATCATGGTCCTCGACGAACCGACAAACGATCTCGACGCAGAGACTCTCGAACTCCTCGAAGATTTACTCGGCAACTACCCCGGCACGGTCCTACTGGTCAGCCACGATCGAGCTTTCCTCAATAACGTGGTGACAAGTACGCTGGTCCTCAACGGCGACGGAACCGTCAGCGAATACGACGGAGGGTACGACGATTACCTGAGACAGCGTCCATCTGAGCAAGAACCTGAGACATCACCCAAAAAAAACAGAGCCTCAGGAAGAGTTCGCGAGAACGAACAAAAACCGAAGCTGTCATACAAAGAGAAAAAAGAGCTTGAAGAGATTCCGCAAAAAATTGACGATCTTGAACAAACTCAGGCAAGCTTACAATCTGCAATGGCAGATCCAGAATTCTTTAAACAGGACGGCGAAAAAATCGCCTCAGAAACAGCCCGACTCCAAGCCCTCAGCAAAGATCTGGAATCACTCTACAATCGCTGGGAAGAACTGGCCGCGAAAGAATAGAACATAGAGCAGTTTGCTCTACCGTGTGCCCGTGAAGAACGCATTTCGCTAGTGAAAATGCTGTTCGCCACGAGGCAGATCCTGCAAACCAATTCGAAAGATGCTCTAGCCAACACTTCCCGTGTCTGCGAAGAGCGATCTCACAACGAAAAAGACCACTCGCCACAAGGCAGAATCCGTGTGGCAACGATCTGTTTGTTGAATGAAGTTGAGAAGGCCGGAGAGGCAGTCTTTATACAGATTTCAGCTTCTTTAGCTTGAACGACAAGAAGATTGCAGCACATCCGAACATGATCGCGAAAACTCCGTTCATTCGGATGAAAAGTTCGAGTGACACCAAGGGCGCCATAAACAGGACGATTCCGAACAGAATCGATAGGAAGCCGCTGAGAATCATCCAGCCTTCTCCCTCGATAGCCTTTCGCTCGCGAATTGCCACAACGATTTCGAGAATCCCACCAGCGATCGACCAACCGCCGAGCATCGCAATCACGGTAAACCCAGCGAGTGCTCCGAAAAGTGCTGGATGCATCGCTGCAAAACCACCAACAAGTATGGCCAGAACTCCGCGGATAATCATCCATCCACGGGATTCGCCCCATCCGACAACGCCCGCAGCAATCGCCATGATGCCATCAGCGATCAGATAGCAGCCCACCACGAGTGCCCAGGCGAGAAGGCTAACTCCCGGTGCGAACAGTGCATAAATTCCGACTAAGACAAGCAAAACGCCACGCAAAAGCAGAACCCACCAGTTTGAGGCAATCGCCTGGATTGGTGTTAAGGGGAGTTCTGTATTCATAGCTGGTTCCTTTTAGAGGCTGATTTTGAAGTCCGGAGGGCTATCGCACTTTCGAATTGCTGAATTGATTCTCTCTGCGAGACAGAGCGCACATCTTTAAAAGATCTGCTCAATCGCTTCCCTGCGAAGACTCTTTCTACCAACAGAATAGCCTCTTTCTGCGACGTAGAACGGGGACATGGGTCTGAAAAATCTCAATTTATGATTCTTCTTTGGTCGCTACATTTGAACAGTCAGAACCACCAGAACCGTCATCCTGTGTTGATTTTGAAACGATGGCGAACTGGTTCGCTTCTCGCGAAAGATTCCGCAGCATCCCTGCAAAGACGAACTGGTGTAGCGGGTAGATTCCATACCAGTACATCAAGCCAGATAAGCCGACAGGATCAAAAATTGCAGTCTGGCGTATCTCACTTCCTTCTGGAGATGGTGTGACCTCAAACTCGAGCCAGGCCCGTCCCGGCAGTTTCATTTCAGCCTGAAGCCTCAACAGGTTCGGTTCATCACAGGCTTCGACTCGCCAGAAATCGAGGGCATCGCCGACACGCAAATGCTCTGGATCACGACGGCCACGCCGGACGCCGATCCCTCCGACCAACAGATCCAGAAACCCACGCAAAGACCAAAGCCAGTTCCCATAGTACCAGCCTACTTTCCCTCCAATGCGACGGATGGGAGCAAACGCATTCTCCGGAGAAACCGACACCGTCACTTTTCGCGAATCGACCAAACGCGATCCGAATCTGACGCCTCCCCAATTTTTTGTCGAGCCACCAGAAGAGAGGGCGTCTGACCAGCGAGTCTCGGCAAACTCGCGATCCTCATTGGTTAGCGCGCGCTGGATCGCATCAGGAACAGATCGCGGAACAATATCAAAGGTCTGAATCGCCAAGTTATCCGACAGGAGAGTTGGGTTCCGCAGGCTCCCCACAAGCTTCCGTCCGACACGTGCATAGACCGGAGTCACCAGACCGAGCCACAAGCTGGACAAGTACGGCGTCAGAAAAGGAACCGAGATCATCCAACGACGCAATCCTCGCTGCCGAGCATACTCTTGCATCAACTCGCCATATGAGACTTGGTCTGGACCGCCGATTTCGTATACCTGTGACGAACCTTGAGGCGACTCAAGCGCCGCCATGAGGTACTGCAGAAGATCCTCAATGGCAATGGGCTGCGCTTTGACACTCACCCATTTGGGGCAGATCATAATTGGCAATCGCTCTACCAGAGCGCGAATCATTTCAAATGAAAGACTCCCTGAGCCGATCACTATCGAGGCTCGAAACTCGACCACCTGAGGATGATGCAATCGCAGCACGTTCCCGGTTTCTTGACGACTGCGGAGATGCTTGGACAAGTCATGGTCGGGGTTCCCCAAGCCACCTAAGTAGACGATCCGTTTCACTTCAGCTTCCACCGCAGCCTGAGCAAAATTTTCGGCTGCCACCCGATCCTGTTCTTCAAAGTCCCCCTCGGCCCCCATCGAATGGACAAAGTAGTAAGCAGTGTCGACACCCTCAAACGCCGCTTTGAGCGAAGAGGCGTCCAGAACATCGCCCTGAACTATTTCAGTCGTTTCATTTCGACGATCGGCTAAAGCATCGGGGCGCCGACTCAGGCAGCGGACAAGGTGTCTGCGTTCTTGAAGGAGCGTCAGCAAGCGACCTCCCACGTAGCCTGTCGCGCCGGTCAAGAGAATTCGGCCTGTCATGCTAGCTTCCTGTTCGACTGAATGTGTCTCGGAATTTAGAGCAGTTCAATACTTGCCGTGCCCCGTGAAACTCACTTTTATGACATCATAGACAACTCGCCACGAGGCAGAGCGCGAACACCAATTCGAAAATTGCTATCATCGCAACCGGAAACAAGTGAAGAGGTCTATCGAAGCATACAAGGTTCACCGTCAACTATCATCATTGGCATGTCCTCCGAATTCTGATCCTGTGATCACAGAAGGCATCAACGATCGAGAGCCCGCTTCGATTCGACTGGCATCTTTCGTCGAATTACGAGATCATTCCATCAACCTCTCTGGGGCAAAAGACAGATGTTTCACAAGTCTCATTTGGTATAATCCTGACCAGCGTGCATGAGATTCACCTTCCTCTGAACATCACCCCCGACAACCACGACCCACTGACTTAAGCGATACTGTAAGCCATGAAGATCTATCACAACCCTCGGTGTTCGAAAAGCCGTCAAACCTTAAAGCTCATTGAAGAGGCTGGCATCGAGCCGGAAGTCGTCGAGTACTTGACGACCCCACCGACCGCGAAGGAACTCGATCGCATTATGAAGATGCTCGACTTAGAGCCGGAGGACCTGATGCGAAAAAAGGAACCGATCTACAAAGAACTCGGACTGGCAGAGAAATCACTCTCCCGGGCAGAAGCCATTCAAACGATGGTCGAAAACCCTAAACTGATCGAACGACCAATTGTTGTACAGGGGAATCAAGCTGTGATCGGTCGCCCGCCAGAAAACGTCAACAAGTTGCTCTGATTGCTGACTGACGTAGCCTCAGTGGCATCTGCACGACCACAACTCGGGGGAGATCAATGCCGCAATGTTGATGAAAGCCAACTCGTCTGTCAGAGCTTTCTCAATAATTGCCATCGCCGCGTAATATAGGTTTCACCAGTAAAATCACAGATCACCATGAGGCAGCGAGTACAAACAAAAGTGGATTGTGCTTTCAAGCGAAAACACAATCCACGACATCTACAATGTTTAATGGAGCCCGCAAGTAACCTTGCAATCGACTCTTCAATTATGATTTCAAATCGAATGGGATTGAGTTTTCACCATGTTCTTTGATTGTTGCAGTCAACTCTGATTTCGTGTTGTACTTCGCTGGGATGTACATTTCTCCAACGGGTTGTGGTTCTTCATCTGGGTTAGAATTGTCAAATTTCCCCGGGATATTCCTTGAAGCCACAATCTCGACTTTCACTTCACCAGCCTCGGCTTGCAAAGAATATTTGCCCTCTACGATTTCAGAAGAATAAGCTTTCCCGCCATCAATCGAACGGAACTGAATCCGTCCCTTCTCAACAGGATTTCCGTCGAACGTAACCGTACCATTTACGGTATGCATCTTGGGACCTGTCTCTCCTCCTCCACATCCAGCGAGTGATAAAGAGGCAAAAACCAATCCACATGCGAGCAGATTCCAGGACTTTGACAAACGACAAATGTTGATACGCATGTTGTGCTTTCAGATGTGATTATTGAAAAATGATTAAATTAGAACTGAGCCTAGAGCAGTTTGCTCTACCGTTTGCCCGTGAAGAACGCATTTCTCTAGAGCTGGTCCTGAAACTTGAAATTGCTCTCTCAAACGTTGAGAAAAGCAGTGATCCCAGAGGTTTTCGGACTTGTTCTAAATAGCTCAAGTCTTCGGGTCGCAAAAACAGAAGCAGGCCAATTCCGTTCTCATCCGCTCTCAGATGAAATCTCCAAAGGTTGTTCTGCAAAAACCAGGACGCCCCGATTCGCAGAACAAAAAAAGGGACCGATCTCAGACAGATAGACCGGCCCCTTCTCAAAAAATGATCGACTTAGAGCAGTTTGCTCTACCGTGTGCCCGTGAAGAACACGTTCGTCTTCCAGAATGTCCGCGAAAATGTCTCTCATTAAAGAAAAGAAAGACCGTACACCATGGCACAAAACGTGAACGTCTATTTCGAAGAAGCTCTAGAACTCACCAATGACTTGACCATCTTGCGGCATACCCAGCTTCAACCAGGTCTGACGATCGAGGTTCTCGGAAATGAATCGTACTGAGCCATCTGCGAGAGTGACCTGAACGCCTCCGGTGTGATAGCTTCGTGCGAAGTTCCAGCGTCCCGACAAGCCTCCAGCGTTACCGCTTTCGCAAGGGGCAAGATTTGGAGCACCAGTCACCGAAGTTTGCTTACAGCTGTAGACGCGATCTGGAACTGTGGTGTTTGGCGTTTCCGCGACTGAGAACCCGAACGATCCATGTGGAGCTCCGCCCCAGTGACCACCCAACTCTCCCCAGCCTCCTTTAGTACTATCTCGAACGATTCCTTCGCTGAAGAGAAGGGTATTGGAACTTCCATCACGACAAGTGTTAATTCCAGTTTTGGAATTCAGATAGAACAGGCCGGTTGACTGAGTGGTATTTGCCACATTCATATTCGTGACGGTAATGTTCTGAGTCGTCGGATCGACTGTGATTGTCTGACCAGCTCCGGCAGAAACAGCATAGCTACTTTGGAAAGCTACTGTGCCTCCGTTCCCGCCTCGTCCTGGACTTTCTGGATCGGATGGACACGATGCACTTGGAACTGGGCCAACAATGTCCTGGTCTGTAATTCGGTGAATGTACTCCGCCTTGTATGGATCAACCGTGTGATAATTTTCGTAGAGGTTGTACCGAGGCGCTTGATCGATGAATGGAAGAATTCTCTGGAACCAGGAATCTCGTCGTTTCGTTTGCCCAGCATACAACTCTTGCTGGTGCCCGTACGGAAACACACTATGAGTGTCCAGATAGTTGTGCATCGCGATCCCGAGTTGTTTCAAATTGTTTTTACATTGTGATCGCCGAGCGGCTTCGCGAGCTTGTTGCACAGCTGGCAGTAACAGGGCAACCAGAATCGCAATGATCGCAATAACGACCAGCAATTCGATCAGGGTGAAACCTGGCATGCGGCGAGGTTTCTGTTCAGAAATCGTGGAGATCTGAGTCATGGGGGCTCTTTCTTCAAAGATGAAATTAATATGCAGCCACTCCACTGATGAGCACATCATTTGAGAATGCATTTGACTCGCAACCAACCGGGACAGGTCGTCAAGGTCCGCACAGAATATCGAAGAGTATCTACTAGAATTAATTGAAAATAAATTCTAAAAATCTGGCGGGGCGTTGCTCAACACGACAGCTACACCGTGGGACAACAATCTTGGGGAAGGAAATTTGCGAGGATGCTTGTGATGCACTGAACAAGGGTAGGGACTAGTAAAGAATACAGAAAAGCTCATTCGTAGTTTGAAAAAAACATCTCAAAATGACAACGAGCTGTCACTTTTGCGCTGTATAATTAAAGCCCTCAAATAGAAAAAAGTCAAGTAGGATTCGCAAATTGACTAAGCCTGAAAGTCAATTCAACCGCCATCAGTTTCTCACGAAAAATTAACCTGCTCGACTGGAAACAGCTGCATAAATTCCGAATAGAATCCCTGATTCAGTTGTCTATCACCTAGCCTTGCCATCCCATCAGCAAATGCAGCTACATTAATGCGACTGGCGGCCGCACCTTCAAACACAGCAGTGAATGCTTATGCATCAAAGTTTATTTAATGCAGCTCTAGAAATCTCTGATTCACAAATAAGCAATGCAGCCAGAACTTAGATAGCAGAGACCAAGACGCAACAATGAATGTTGATAAGTCAGGCTGAAGCGAAGCTTAAATCTAATTTTCCCAGAGTCACTGCCGAAGAGATGGCGACGATAACGACGATGAACTCAACAGTGTCCCACCTTGCATCACGGTGCATCGCCTCGCATCACAGTGTATCGCATCGCCTAGCCAATTTTCGCTGACTTCGATCTCGAATTCGGCAGAGCCTCTGAAAAAATTTGCCTGCGGCCTTTTTTCCCATATCTCATGCCGGTTCAAGACACATCTGTTCCGCACACAACAGCGTTCCGGAGCGACGACGCTCGTTCTCGCCTGTATAAACGTCACTGCATGACAACCAATCAACAAATTCGCATGTCTAATTTCTTCTCACATCTCTCCATTTGAATGCGTCTCGGTTTCAGGTAGAATCGGACTCTAGTTTCAAAGCGATTGACTTAGTCCTCACGAATACTGTGACCTCAGTGTTTCAAGAATCCTCCGGTCTGCTCCCTTGAATTCCCCCCCCGCGACTCGCTGCGTGTTGAAAGAACCAAGAGCTGCAGACTGAAACCTCCTCAATCTCAATCATCAAATATTTTGAGAGCCATCGAGCATTTTCAGAAAACTGTGGGTTTTCCTTTGTTTTCAATAGGCTGCCAGCATGAACAAAACCATCGACCGTCGCCGTTTTTTCATTCGATCCGTTGCAGGATCTCTCGCTTTACCTGGGCTGCCATCCTTGATGGCTGGATCGATCAACGGGACATCTGCTGTCGCAGAGTCGCGCGGCGCGGGCGTTGGAGCTCGCCGATTCGTTGCGATAGGGAACCTGCTGGGGTTTCAGCAGAAACATTTCTTCCCTGAAACGAAGGGCAAAGCTTTTGAAGAAACGCCGTTGCTCGAGCCTCTCGCTGAGAACCGAGATCAGATCACGATCTATCGCGGGCTTGATCACGGCCTTCGCGGTGGTCACTTCGCAGTCCATACGTTTCTCTCGGGCTTGCTGCACCACGAGTCCAAAAACCGATCGGATGGTAACGTCACCATCGACCAATTCATTGCAGATGAAGTAGGAGACCAAACTCGATTTCCATCACTCACGGTTGGATCAGAAGGTGGCATCCATGGCGGGTGTCAGCTTTCTTGGACCAAGTCAGGTGTTCGCGTCCCACCGATCACTGGCCCGGCGGAGTTGTTTCAAAAACTCTTTGTCACCGATTCGGAAAGTCGTCACGCTCAGAAAGTGCAGGCGAACTCATTACAGGCTTCCATTCTCGATTCAATTCGCGAGGAAGCGGGATCGCTCTCGAAACGTGTCAATCACGAGGACAAAGCGAAACTCGACGAGTATTTCAGTTCGATCCGCGACGTTGAAAAACGCCTGGAACTCCGCAAGCGCTGGGCTGATCAACCCAAACCGCAGCGACCTTTTGACCAGCCAGCCGACCTCAATACGGTCGAAGATCTTCCAATGCTGTATGAGTTGATCGCACTCGCCTTGCAGACAGACTCGACACGAATCGCAACTTTGGAAATCGGCGGCAGCTTTTTGCCTCAGCACCTCGGGATCGAAAAGTCCTATCACGGCCTGTCGCATCATGGCAACGACGAAGATACTGTCGCACTCTTGGTAACTCTCGAGAAGTATCAACTGAAGCATTATGGCAAGTTCTTAACCCGCCTCGCTGGAATGCAGGATGGCGAGCAAACACTGCTTGATTCGACAACAGTACTCTTTGGGAGTGGTATCGGCAGTGCCAACACTCACACCAACACCGACCTGCCGATTATTCTGGCTGGCGGTGGCTATGGAAAGGGAGAATTTAAGCAGACACCATCCAGTGGACCTGGAAAAGTTCCCCTGTGCAATCTCTTCCTTGACATCGCTCAGCGAATGGGCGTTCAGAAGGAATCGTTCGGCACTAGTACTGGAACGTTCTCATAAATATGAGCATCTCTTCTCTTGTCTCTGATTGTCGCGGAACATTTCGTTCCTGTTGGATTCTCGCCATCTGCGTCGCAGTGTCGTCATCGGCTTATGGTGCGGAAGCGAGTCCTCAGGAAAGCGGTGCGGAATCCGAGCATGGTGCGGTCGTTGCCAAATTTCTAGGCCAATATTGCATCCAATGCCATGACGCCAGCACTGCCGATGGCGAGCGCGAATTCGAATCGTTCTCGCTGCCGATCAAATCCGAGCAGCAATTGATCACCGCCAATGAAATCATTGATCAACTGACGCTCCGCAATATGCCACCCATCGACGAGGACCAGCCGACCGACGAACAGCGACTGGTTGTGATCAATGCTCTGCGGGGCAGCGTCCAAGATGCTCGAAGTCAATTTGAAAGCTCGGGAGGACGTACCGTCATGCGCCGGCTTTCCAATCGCGAATACGTCAACACTCTGGCGACTCTTTTTGATCGTCGCGTCGACACGCTCGGGTTAACGGCAGACTTCCCAAAGGAAGAGACCAGCCAACAGATGGACAACATCGGCAAGTCTCTGGTGACATCGGGATTCCTGCTTGATCAATACTTTGCAGCAGCCAATCGACTGGTCGAGACACGTCTTGGAAAACCTGCCATGAAACCAAAATCGTGGCACTTCACCGACAACTTTCGGCAATACGAAGAACTGTCCGGCGCACACAGGGCAGTCTTCAAATATCAATATCTTTGCCTTTACGAGCAGCCCAACACTGATACGCGGCAAGGTGGATATGGACATATCGAGGATTTCCTTGAGGGAGTCCCTGTCTCAGGGCTTTATGACATCGAAGTCAATGCTCAAGCGATGCATCGTGACACACACTACGATCCGAAGATTTTTCGAATCGACTTTTCAGAGCCTTTTCAACTGGCAGTCGTTCCCGGCGACGCGACAAAAGGACATATTCACTACCCGCAGGCCATCGAACCGATCCTGGCCAGTGCTGTTGTCCCGGATGACCAGCCGGAGTGGTTGAGCTTTCGGGTCTGGCTTGAAGCAGGACAGACACCTCGTTTTATCTTTCCGAATGGCCCATATGAGTCACGGGCTTCAGTCATTGAAACAAACAAACGCTACAAAGATGAATTCAAAGACCCCAAAGTCGGAGTCAGCCGGACTTCACTTCTTCGGGAAGGTGCACTGCCGCATATTAAGATTGGAGAAATCAAAGTCCACGGACCAATTGAGGAACCAGGCGGCGGAAAAGAAGAGCTTGCAGTGTTTGGGGAAGAGGGATTTCAGGAAGACCACGCAATTGAGCAACTGAATGCCTTTGCCAAACGGGCCTACCGGCGTCCGCTGAATGAACGCGATCAACTACGGATTGAAACTCTGTACAATAAACGTTTGGCCGACCAAGCCACACCACGTCAGGCAGCACTCGACACCCTGAAGATGATGCTTTGTTCGCCATCCTTCCTTTACCTCAGCGAGATCACTCCAGAGGACCAAAACGAGTTGCAGTCGTATGACCTTGCCTCCCGGCTTTCTTACGCACTTTGGGCAGCACCTCCCGATGACGAGCTTTTCGCTGTTGCCGAGTCCGGGCGTTTGACGGAGACGAAGGAATTAAAAAAACAGGTTCTTCGTCTGCTCAATGACCCGCGTTCTGATGAATTCGTCAATGGCTTTCTGGATAGCTGGCTCAACCTGCGAAACATCGGTGACCTCCCACCACCTCGAAAGTCTGCCTGGGAATACTACGCTCAGAATTTACCCGAATCGATGAAGCAGGAAGCTCGTCTGTTCTTCCGTTCGCTGCTTGACGAGAACGGATCAGTCGTTGGCTTTCTGGATGCCGACTACACTTTCGTCAACAAAAACTTGGCAAAACTCTATCAACTCCCGGAACAGGAGACACTCCGTCTGGCCGATGGCTTTCAGCGAGTCAGCCTGGCTGGAAACAAACAGCGTGGAGGACTCATGGGTATGGCGGGCGTACTGACCGTCAGCGCCAATGGCGTGGAGACATCTCCAGTAACTCGCGGTGTCTGGGTACTGGGAAACCTGATGGGAATGCCCCCGCCACCACCGCCTGACGAAGTTCCTGCCATCGAACCTGACGTCAGTGGTGCGACCTCGATTCGTGAGAGATTGTCAATCCATAGCACTGACCAAACGTGCTACGTTTGTCATCGGAACATCGACCCACACGGCCATGCACTCGAATCGTTCGACCCCATCGGTCGTTGGCGCAGCAAGTATCCTGCTCCGAAAGGAAAAAAGCCGGCTCCCAAGGTCGATCCAACCGGCAAGTTTCCCTCTGGGGAAACATATCAAGACTTTGAAAGCTTCAAGCAAGTCCTGGTCAAGAGTCGTCTCGACCTCTTCACCCGAACCCTGATCGAGAAACTGCTCACCTACTCCACCGGCCGCCACATGGAACGGACCGATCAATTCGAGATCGAAGACATTCTGGAGCGTGTGAAGGCTGATGACTACGGGCTTCAGACAATCGTGACAGAAGTTCTGACCTCCAAAACTTTCCGTTCACGATGAGTGATTGAGCAAGCCCACTTTTCAGAGCAGTTTTCTACACTGCGTGTCTATGAAAACGACTTTCATAGCTTCATAGGCTGCGTATCGGAGTATGAAAGTCAAAAAACTCTTGGAGCAGCCTCTCTATCGGTAAAGTTCTCTCCGAGAAAATTAAAAAAATCGAAGAACTTCACAGATCGTCCGGAGTTCAATAGACACACAGCTACGCAGTGACACAAGCACATCGGCAAAGGCAGATGCGTTAATCAAAAAGGTCACTTCGCCTGTGACATTGGGAGACCAGATCGACTTCCTGATCTCCTCTTTCTATAGGCTCTGAACCATTTCGGGGGTTGACATTCAGTGTGAAGGACATAAATTTTGCTCGGGATTCTGTTGTCGATTCTTCACAAACATCTCTTCAGATCCTCACATTCAGTGAGACTCTCGTGACGCATGTCTCAGAAGATTGGGAGTCCTCGATTTTCGCTAAGCCAGGTTACGAGTAAACCAGACCATCGCATAAACAATCAGGCAACTCTTCATGCGACTGGTATGCCACACAAAACGTATTCTGACGATTGTCGCTGGCATGACATTAGAGTAAATCATCCAGGATGATCACCGGCCTTAAATGGCATCTAATTTGCATTCAGATTGATACTAAAGAAGGTGTATACAGATTCTTCAACAAATTTGCGGAGAAACCGTTTACATCAAAAAGTTCCTGGCAATTCTTTTAGGCTGATGCCTGCTAAATAGGCAGGCCATTAAATTTAAGTAAGTTTACTTTTCAAACAGATTTTCACCGAAAGTGATTGAGAGAATGCAACGTTATCGAACTAGAACCTCCAAAGGATTCACACTTATTGAATTGTTGGTTGTCATTGCAATCATCGCGATTTTAGTCGCTCTCTTGCTGCCAGCAGTGCAGCAGGCCCGAGAAGCGGCTCGCCGCACCCAGTGCAAGAACAACCTGAAGCAAATGGGGCTGGCTCTACACAACTATCACGACGTGTACTCGACCTTCCCGATCGGTGCACAAACTCCGTACTACCGAGCAAACTGGAGAGCTTCGATCTTGCCTTACCTTGATCAAGCTCCGTTGTACAACCAGTTAACTCAAACTCCAGAGCCAACTCGTGGATATGCTTCTGGAAACGGAAACTCTGCAGCCGGATGGCAAGTCGCCAACCAGGCGCTGAACAATCAGCTCATCCCCGCGTACAAGTGTCCTTCTTCGACTACCGACAGTTTCAACATTTCGACAAGCCCTGTCACGAACAACGGAAAACCTTCTCCGGATGCTTCACTTGGAAACGAGACAGCAATGACGATGGATTACATCGGCATCAGTGGGTCGTACTCCGGCGTGGCTCCTTACAACCAGAACTGTGGAACAGAGATCTACGGTGGTTATGCATGCAATAACGGACTCATGCGAGTTGGTGCCGTGTCAAGAATGCGAGATGCCACAGATGGTTCTTCAAACACAATGATCATCGGAGAACAATCAGGATTGATCAACAATCGTGACTACCGAGCCAACTACTATGGTGGCTGGGCTGGATACTCCAGTATCAATAGCTGGGGAACAGGTGTCCGCACAATTCGTTACAGCCCGAACCCAGCAATTGCTCCTCCAGGTGGCGATCAGACCTACAACTCAAACGGTCCGCTCACTTCAGAGCATGTTGGTGGAGTTCAAATCGTCATGGCTGACGGTTCTGTACGTTTCCTTTCTGAAAACCTCGATATCACCACTCTGTTAGCACTCGGTAGTGCCAAAGATGGACAGGTTCTCGGCGAGTTCTAAGAACGCTGAACCTTCGAGGCGAAAAACAGCTTGATGAGGGTGAGTGGTAATGAGCCACTCACCCTCAATCAGAGCATCCTCAATGCTTGACGCACCTGTTGTAGTCCACTTTCATGACTTCATAGGCTGCTCGCCATGAGGCAGAGCCTGTACACCAATTCGAAAACTGCTATCGAATTCCAAAGATCGCTCAGAAGTCCGGAATTGATATTTTACTCAAACCGTTTAAAAGTTTAATTGAAGCCCGATCGAATGCCTTACCACTCAAGAAATCTTGGATTCACTCTCGTCGTTCTGCTAAACTTGTGCCTCATGGCTGGATGTGGTGGCGGAGGTGATAAGGCTCCCAGCGGAAAAGTTTCCGGATCCGTCAAGCTGAAAGGGGAACCTGTTTTCCCGGGAAAAATCACATTTACATCAGCGACCTTAGGGGCTGCTGGTTCGGCAGATCTGACGCCGGACGGTGAATTTACTTTTGAAGGTCCTTTACCAGTTGGACAGTATAAAGTTTATCTGACAGCAGTTGGACTGGGAGACAATCCTCCTTCAGACAATCCGAAAGCAGATGCCAACACGGGATTAAAGGGCGTTCCTCAAAAATACCAAAGTGAAGCAACAACAGATCTGACCGCGACAATTGAAGAAGGAAAGAACAAAATTCCCCTTGAATTATCGCCCTGACGCTGAGTGACACCGGGATCATTTCACGGACACGAAGCTTGAGAAGCATCCATGACCACCACTTCTACGTCGCCATCAGGGCACAATGGATCCGTACGCAGAGTGGTGGTGATTGGCGCTCTTCTTCTCATCGCCATCACTGTTCTTGTGGTTGGTTTTTCTCTCTCTCAGCGTTCTGCGGCCGACGAGATCTCACGCGCCAGGTCTGCTTTAGACCGCAAAGATTTCACTCGAGCATTATCTCTGGCGGAACGCTCGTTGCGTCTCGAACCTCAGAACCCCAAAGCCTTGCTGATCGCTGGGCAATCCGCGTCTGGAACTCAAGATTTCGAGAAAGCACTTGGGTATCTTCGACAAATTCCCAATGATGCGGGTCCGCTGGCAACGACAGCAAAACTTGAAACCGCCGAGATTCTTTTTACGCACCTGAAGCGTGCATCCGAAGCGGCCGAGGTTTATCGCAGCGTACTGGAAGTCGACCCTGAGAATACATTCGCCATCCATCGGATCGCATACCTGCTTGGGATCGGCGGACGAAACTGGGAAGTGATACCATATCGCCTGCAATTAATTCGGGCGAACCAGGCGAGCCCAATCGATCTTTACCTGTTGTGTGACGGGGATTCCCTGCTGCAAAACGTTGACGAGCTTGCCGAATTCTATCAATCCTCTCCAGAAGACCCCCTCATCCTTGTCGGGATGGCACGACAGGCAACGGACCGACAGGATTTCACAACTGCCGAGAAACTGTTAAGAACTTGCCTTCGCTTGAGTCCCGGCGATCTGGAAGCGCAGGTCAAACTCGGGGAATTTCTGCTCGAACAGAAGAGAGACTCTGATTTCGTAGTCTGGCACAATTCTGTTTCTGAAGAGATCCAGAAACATCCCGGTTACTGGAAGCTGATCGGAAACTGGTCGCGAGCTCATTCAAAACCGCGAGAAGCGATCCGATGCTTCTGGGAAGGACTCAAAATCGATCCCGCACAAGCTCAGTCATCGTACCAGTTGTCGCAGTTGTTACGGGTGGAAGATCACGAAGAAGACGCCGAGAAATTTTTGGACCATTCCAAATTACTGGAGCGGTATTACACAACCGTCAGCACAGCATGGACCGGTGAAAACCTTGACGCCATTCGCCAGGCGGCCGAACTGGCAAATTCTCTCGGCATGAAGTGGGAGGTCTTTGGGTGGTCCTCGTTGATGCAGTTGCATCATCCACAAATTAGATGGCCGGAGCAGATGCTTCGACTCATCAGGCCAGAAGTCTCCTCCCTCTCTCTTGATCGAGTTGTCGCGGAAGCAAATCCGGCAATCGCTGTGGACTTGTCGGATTTTCCTCTTCCTGCACTCAATGCTCAAGAGTCGACTCCGCAAACTCCCGAATTGGCGAAGTCAAAGACCGCTGCAACAAACTTTCATTTTCAGGATCAGGCTGCTGAGGCCGGCATCGAAATGACTTTCTACAACGGTGCCCCGCGTGAACACCAAACGCGACGGATGTACGAATTCAATGGTGGTGGAGTCGCTGTTGTCGACTTCGACAATGACGGTTGGCCGGACCTTTATCTCTCCCAGGGGAGCGACGAGCCAGATGGAAACTCCGGCGGTTCATGGAGTGATCGCCTTTACCGAAACATCGATGGCATTCGTTTCGTGGAGGTAAGTGAAGAGTCCGGAACAACAGACTCTCAGTTCAGCAACGGCGTCACAGTTGGGGATTTTAACAACGATGGCTTTTCCGATTTGTATATCGCCAATCTCCACGGCAACAGTTTTTTGATGAATAATGGCGACGGAACCTTCGAAGAGATCACAGCACAAACAGGGACGGCGGGTAACGACTGGTCGAGCAGTTGCGTTCTCGCTGACCTCAATGGAGACAGCCTCCCGGACTTGTACGTTGTGAATTATCTGAGTGGAGCAGACATCTTCACGCGGATTTGTTCTGGAGAAGGAAATCAAACACGAAGTTGCTCTCCGCGGCAATTTCCGGGTGCGCAAGATCGACTCTATTTAAATCAGGGAGAGGGGACTTTTCTTGACATCACTAACACTTCGGGAATCGAACTGGTCGATGGAAAAGGGTTAGGAATTGTCGCCATGTCGGGCGAAAGAGCAGGGGCCTTGAACCTGTTTGTGGCGAATGACGCGGTGCCGAATTTCTTTCTGGTCAACTCTGCGACGTCACCACAGGGACAGCTTCAATTTGAGGATCAGGCACTGGTGAGTGGTTTGGCGATTAACGAAAGTGGAGTTCCCGAAGCATGTATGGGAGTCGCAGCGGGAGACGCGAATAATGATGGATTGATCGACCTGTTCGTGACGAATTTCCATAATGAATCCAACACCTTCTACCGGCAGACATCTGATGGGCTTTTCGAGGACTCAACTCGAGCGAGTCAACTTCATCATCCCAGTTTAAAGATGCTCGGATTCGGCACGCAGTTCATTGATGCCGACTTGAATGGCGATCTTGACCTCATTGTCACAAACGGTCATATCGACGATTTGAGCACCGAAGGGATTCCATATGAGATGCCTGCTCAGTTTTTCTCGAACGATGGGCAGGGGAACTTCACAGAAGTTCCAGCTGACACTCTGGGCCCATACTTCAAGAAAAAAAACCTCGGTCGCGGACTCGCCCGACTGGACTGGAATCGTGACGGCCGAGACGACATTGCTGTCTCACATCTCGATGTCCCGTTTGCCTTATTGACGAATAAAACCGAAGACGTGGGGCACTTCGTCAGCCTTCAACTTCGAGGGACCGAGTCCAGCCGCGATGCCATCGGGAGTGTCGTTACAGTCTCAGCTGGTGGGAAACGTCTCGTCCGCGAACTGGCCGCTGGTGACGGATTCCAGGCATCCAACGAAAGACGGATCGTCATTGGAATTGGCTCGGCTGAGGCTGTCGAGGAACTGACTGTCCGCTGGCCTTCAGGGATAAACCAGAAGTTTGAAAACATTCCGGTCGACACCGAACTTCTATTCATCGAATCTCGCTCAGAACCACTCCACCTTCCGCATGATTGACCCATGCTATTGGGAATCGGACACGAATTATGCTTCACGTGTTGATCCCAATGGAAAGCAGTTCGCCTTTCTGCGTGTCGCTGCCGATCTCGCTTTGCCAGGAAATACCTGTTCACCATGGAACAGTATCCGAAGCTCCATTTGAAAATGCTATCAAGTTTCGGTCGACTTTGATTTATGGATTCAGAACGCGAATGGTTTGGTTCTGGACTTTTCCGTACAATGGAACGAAATTCAAAGACCGAAGTAATCTCGCAACCGAGCCGTGCGACACAATCGTTGATCAAAGCATTTTGAATGCTTGCCGTGCCCGTGTAGATCACTTTCATGACTTTAATTTCATGACTTCACAGACTACCCCCACCAGACAGCACCGATCACCAATTCGAATAATGTGATAGCTGATCTTTATGCATACACAACTTTTCCCTGATCTTCTTGAACGGCATCTAGTCGCAGAATTGATGGATGATCCAGAACTTGATGCTGAAGAGCATCGTCAGGCTCTGGAGGGTTTGCGGCGCATCAATAAAGTGTCGATGACGACGAGGAAGCTCTGGCATTCAATTCGAAAGCTCAGCCGACGTCTTGAGCGGCCTCTCACTGTACTCGATGTCGCATGTGGTGGCGGTGATGTCCTCGTGGAGCTAGGTCAGCGAGCACGTCGAAATCACGTTTCGCTGAAATTGACGGGACTGGACATCAGCAGCACCGCTGTTCAACAAACACAAGCGAACGCGACTCAAGCTGGTGTGGACCTTGAAACATTACAGTTTGACATTTTCGGTGATGCTCGCTTGCCGCCCCATGATGTCGTCTTCTGCTCACTTTTCTTACATCACTTAGAGATCCCAGACGCAGTGAGTGTCCTTCGGAAAATGTCCGCCGCAGCAGAACACGAGATGCTGGTGAGTGATCTGGTTCGCAGCCGAACTGGACATCTCCTTGCCTGGCTGGGAACACGGCTCCTCTCTTCTTCGAAAATTGTTCACACTGATGGACCACTTTCTGTCGAGGCAGCTTTCACTCCCGAAGAACTTCGGGAAATCAGTCAATGTGCCGACCTGGGATCTGCACGAATTCAGAAGTTTTTCCCTGAGCGAATGCTGCTGCGCTGGACACCTTCAACATCGGCAAATTCGTGAAAGAATCTCAGCCGCTCATCTCTCTTACAAAGACTCTCTGGGATGCCATTGTGATCGGAGCCGGTCCAGCAGGGGCGACATCGGCGTTTTTGTTGGCAAAGAGTGGTCAAAAAGTTTTACTGATTGACAAAAAGCGATTCCCGCGTGAGAAAGTTTGCGGCTGTTGCCTGAGTGGTCGTGCAGTGCAAACTTTGTCTGAACTCGGCTTAGCAGAAGTGTTGGCCGGAGCGGTGAATTGCGAAAGTTTCGTCTTGGGAGCGAACCAACGTCAGCTTCGATTGAAAACTTCGAACGGCCTGACAATCTCGCGATCCGTACTGGATGAAAGGCTGGCCAAACGCGCAATCGAGGCAGGCGCAACTTTTCTTCAGGAAGCCAGTGCCACGATTCTTGAACATCCCGGAAACATCCGTGAAGTCGCAATCAGTCAGGACAACCAACGCCAAACTGTACAGGGCAAAATCGTGCTGGCTTGTGGAGGATTAGGACACCGCATCTTACCTGATGCGCGAGCTGAAGAGATCGCTCAACATAACAAAATTGGCTTCTCCACCATTCTTCCGTCCTCTAAACTTTATGAATCTCAGACCATCTACATGGCGACCGGTCCGGCAGGGTATGTGGGGCTGGTTGTTCTTGAAGATGGTCGATTAAATTTGGCGGCAGCTTTACGGTCTGACACGATTCGAAAAAACAAAAACTTGTCTGCAATCATCTCTGATCTGATTCGGTCAGTTGGTTTTCCAGTCCCAGGTGGAATCGATTCGACTGAGTGGACGGGAACTCCGCTGCTGAGTCGTCGCCGCAGTCACGTTGCGGGAGAGAGGCTATTTATCCTTGGCGATGCTGCGGGGTATGTGGAACCTTTTACGGGAGAAGGGATGGCCTGGGCGTTTTCCGGGGCTCAAGCAGGACTCCCAGTATTGCTTTCAGCAATCGAACGCTGGGACGACAAGCTCATTAAACAATGGGAACAGACTTATCGACAAGCTGTCTCTCAACGGCAGTGGAGTATCGGCTTTCTCAAACGTGTCATGCGGTTTCCCAAGCTTATATCAACAGCCTTAGTCGTGCTGCGATTCGTCCCCTTTCTGGCAACTCCGATTATCAAATCAATCCACGGAGAGCCTTCAGAAAAATCATATTCATCATGAGAATACTTGGACTCGGTACCGCACTCCCTGAGCATGCGTATCAATTAGAAGATCGATTTGAAATCGCTGAACACTTTTTTCTCGGAACGGAAAGAGAACGTAAGCTGTTACCGGTTTTGTACGAACGGACCGGGGTGAAGCGACGCTACAGTGCGGTGTTGAACAGTTCCGATGGATCGTTATCCGAACGGCAGACTTTGTACCTTCCTCGTAGCAGCAGTCCTGAGTATTCAGGACCTTCAATCACTCAGCGGATGGAGTTCTTCGAAGAACTTTCTGGTCCACTTGCCTTGAAAGCGGTTCGCAATGCCATTGCGGACTCAGGCATCTCACCGGAGCAAATCACGCATCTCGTGACGGTCTCATGCACTGGTTTCTCCGCTCCCGGATTCGACTTGTTTTTACTCAGGGAAACTCCTCTGTTGCCCTCTGTGCAACGGACCCATGTCGGATTCATGGGGTGTCACGGTGGGCTGAACGGGCTTCGTGTCGCGAGAGCCATCGCTGAAAGCGACCCGAACGCCTGCGTTTTACTCTGCGCCACGGAATTGTGCTCTTTGCATTATCAGTATCAGGGAGGCGCCGATCAGATTGTTTCCAATGCATTATTCGCAGATGGTTCAATCGCTCTCGTTGGGGCAGGGCAAGCAGTTCAGCAGTCGAAATCGACCTCATGGATTGCGAAAGATTCGGTTTCACATGTCATCTCCGAGAGCGATGACATGATGACCTGGAAGGTCCGGAAGCTGGGGTTTGAGATGTCGTTGTCTCCCAAGTTGCCCCAATTGATTGAAGAACACGTGAGGCCGTGGTTAGAAGGCTGGCTGGCGGAACATGAACTTCAACTGGACGACATCAAGAGCTGGGCGGTTCACCCGGGCGGGCCTCGTATCCTCTCCTCGTTTCAGAAAGCGATGCAACTTCCCGACGAAGCCTTATCTCATTCGCGATACGTTCTCCAAAACTTTGGAAACATGAGTTCCACCACAGTCTTCTTTATTATTCAGCGAATGCTCGAAGAACAAAGTCAACTTCCTTGCCTTAGCATCGGCTTTGGACCGGGGATCACGATTGAAGCAGCTTTATTTATCGATTGATCACCTCACATTGAGTGATGCCAGCAGATAATCGCTGAGAAGTCATCCAACCAACAAAAACTTTTTTGTCACTTCTGCCTGTTCAAGTGCAGCATTAGGTTGATTTGAATGCTCCCGACTGGCAGACCGCGAGTGTTGCCAGATTATTGAGACTTGAGTTTTGGCATCACGTCGCAACTCGGCGGTTCGTGGTGAGGTTGTGCTGGTCTTGATATTCTTGGCGGGTCATCGATGATTTCACATACTGACTCATTTGCTGGAACACTTTCGTGTTTCCCGTGCCCGTGAAAAACGCGTTTCACCAGTAAAAATACTGTATGCCACGAGGCAGAACGCGAACACTCATTCGAAATTGCGATAATCATGAAACAACATCTGCTGGATTATTTACAAAGAATTCTGAACGCCAAAGTTTATGATGTCGCAATCGAAACAGCGCTCAACCCGGCGAACAAATTATCGGATCGCCTTGGGAATCAGGTCTGGTTGAAACGTGAAGATACGCAGCCAGTACACAGCTTTAAGTTGCGCGGGGCTTACAACAAAATGGCCCGCCTGTCTCCAGCTGAACTTTCGCGCGGAGTTGTCTGTTCATCCGCCGGGAACCATGCTCAAGGAGTTGCCCTCAGTGCCCGCCGGTTGGGATGCGAAGCACATATTGTCATGCCAGTGACAACTCCAAAGTTGAAGATCGACGCGGTCCTCGCACTGGGTGGAGAGGTGATCCTGCATGGCGACAGCTACTCCGATGCTTATGCCCATGCGCTCGAACTGCAACAGCGACATGAGTATATTTTCGTTCATCCGTTTGACGACCCAGACGTTATCGCGGGGCAGGGGACAGTCGGTATGGAAATCCTTCGGCAGCTGCAAAGTCCGATCCATGCTGTCTTCGTGGCGATCGGAGGTGGAGGACTGATTTCTGGAGTGGCGGCTTACATCAAAGCGGTTCGACCGGAAATCAAGGTCATTGGCGTCCAGATGAATGATTCTGATGCGATGCTGCAATCGATCCTTGCCAACGAGCGGGTTGAGCTGAAAGATGTGGGCCTTTTTTCTGATGGCACAGCGGTGAAAATGGTTGGCGAAGAGACGTTCCGCATGACTCGGGAACTTGTTGATGATTTCGTAAAAGTCGATTCAGACTCCGTCTGCGCCGCCATCAAGGATGCCTTTGAAGATACCCGGATCATCCTGGAACCAGCGGGTGCAATGGGTATCGCGGGGCTGAAACAATACGTTGCGAAGCATGCTCTACAGGGTGAGAATCTGGTGGCGATCACCTGCGGAGCCAACATCAATTTTGACCGGCTGCGGTTTGTGGCGGAACGGGCGGATGCGGGAGGCGAACGAGAAGCATTGTTCGCAGTCACCATCCCTGAAGAACGCGGCAGCTTTAAGTTGCTTTGTGAATCAATCGGCCAACGCAACGTGACGGAATTCAGCTACCGCATCAGTGATCAGCACGAAGCCCATGTTCTGGTCGGGTTGGAAATTCGGCATCGTGGAGAAGTCCCGGAAATCAGCCAGTTACTGGCTGCGCAGGGGTTCGCTGCTTTGGATCTGGTGGATGACGAACTCTCGAAGCAGCATTTGCGATACATGATCGGTGGCAGAAGCCCGCTCTGTGAAAACGAACGATTGTACCGTTTTGAGTTCCCCGAGCGACCAGCTGCTTTGATGCGATTCCTCTCGAGCATGCACCCAGACTGGAACATCAGCCTGTTTCACTACCGCAACGAAGGTGCTGACTATGGACGCATTCTCGTCGGCATTCAGGTTTCCGATGAAGACTTGCCTGCATTCAGCGACTTCATCAACACACTGGGATATCGCTACGCCGATGAGTCAGCAAATCCGGTCTACGCACAATTCCTTCGTTAAACGAGGTCAGCCAAAACACATTCGTGTATTTTGTCCGTGAAGGTACTTTTCACAAGCTGAATCACTCATTTTCATGAGGCAGAACGCGAACACCGGTTCGAAAAATGCTATAGAGCATTTCCAATATTAGTCTTTACGTTCAGCTTTGTGGCAAGCAGCCTATGGAGTCATCAAAGCAAACTCCATAGGCACGGGAAGAATGGGAAATACTCCAGGAATCACTGATGGTCTCGCGGAGGTCCCAGGCAGATGCGGAAACCATCGCGGGAGTCGGAGTAGTGAGGACCGGCCAGTCCCAGGCGAACCGCACAGCGTGCGTTGCCGGGGACATCGAAGTAGTTGCCACCTCGACAAACTGGACGCGGATTCTCTTTAACAGTGAAGAGTTCTTCGTGACCTCCTTTGGGGTCGAAGTGATCCAGAATCACTTCCCAAACTCCGCCACACATGTCGGCAATTCCAAAACCATTGCGACCACGTTTTCCGAAATGATCGACAGGGGAAACAAATGCAAATCCATCACTCCATGGCGCACTGGAGAGAGGCCATTTTTGCTTTCGATCAGGCAGGAAATCGACAGCCGAGATATTCAGTCGTCCTTCACCTTCGCTGAGTTCGTTTCCCCACCAGAAGTAGTGGCTCTCCTGACTCCCGCCTCGGCAGGCGTATTCCCATTCAGCTTCTGTTGGTAAACGGTATACCAGACCGTCCGGCAGACGGCCCGCTTCACTTTGACGTTTCGTCAACCACTTGGCGAACTCCCGTCCGTCCGTCCAGCTGACGCACACGACTGGAAAGTCATCTCGCAATGGAAACTGGAAATTTGGATCGCGCCAACTCTTCCCCTCCATCGGTTCCCAAGGATGAGTCACCTCACCTGTCAGATTATAACTCGTCCATTTGGGATTGAAGCACTGAGTATGCCCGCCAGGTTTCTCTGCATCAGTGACATATCCACTCTCTTCCACAAACTGTTTGAACTGGCCGACAGTCACTTCCGTGCGTCCCATCCAGAAGCCGTACTTCACTGACATCGATCGAGGTTTTTCGCCTTCGTACGACTCCCGTTCAGTCCCAGCCTGAGCACCACCTTCGATTCCTGTCGCCCAGTTTTTCTCTTCTTGTGTACTTCCCATTAAGAATGTGCCTGGCGGAATGAACACCGTTTCCAGAAGGACTCCGTCACCCAGGTCAGCCTTTTTCACTGCGCCTTGCTGCGGTTCGTCACCGCGCGCCGCATTCGAGGCAACTCCGATCACGATGAACAGAATCAAATTCAACACGCTTCGGTTTCTCATCGGTCTCTCCAATCTGAACGAATCAGACGTTCCGTCTAGAATAAATTGCTCTACCGTTTAACCATGAACAACGGGTTCCGTCAATAATATTGCGTCTCTACAAGGCGGATCGCGAACATGATTTCGAACGCTGCTCAAGAACGCCGGACAGGCCCTCCCTAATTCAAGTACGTATTACAAAAAACGTCTCGATCGTTATCGGGTAGCGCCAGAGCAACTTGAGTACTTTCGTGCTTTCTGAGTTGTAGAAGGTCACGCAGTCTGACACAACGCTACGCATCAACAATGATAAATTTGAGTGAATACTGTCCAAGAGTTGCAACTGGCAAGAGCTTACTGAGACACATTGAAATCGAGCAGTTGCGAGATGAAGGAGTGGCACATCGATCACCGACGTTCAAGCATCTGTTGAGAAGCCAATCAAAAGTTCGAACATGACCTGGTCGTTGTAGAGAATTCAACAATCGAACTGTGATTCTGCCAGAGCATCCATGTTCTGACGAAGAAAGTGAAAAGCCATCTTCGATGAACTGCTATTCAGTGGCTTGAGGTCCAAGCCAGAACCAGAGGCCGATGGTGATCGAGGCGAGAAAAATCCCCAAGGCAAATGACCCCCAGAACCCGATTCCGAGGCGTTGTGAAAAAGTCAGAGGAACAAAGAAGGGGAGGCCGAGTGGAACAAGAATCAGTGTTTCCCGCGCGAGCCGAGAGACAGTGGCGAGGTCCTGCTCCTTATTCCAGACAGCGACAAACGCAACGATGCTGACAACTGGAAGTGTCAGCAATAACGCTCCCAGTCGCGGAAAGCGATCAGCGAGTTGCGAAACCCCAGCGATGACAAGACCTGCAATGACCGCTCTCCACCACATGTTTCTCTCCCAAATTCTGCCGAGTTATGAAAGGCTGAACGACTCGCGGCCGGGGCTTCTTCTTTGAAATTCCTGGTATGAGCTGTCCCGTCGACCTCTCCGCTGATCGTCCCTTCGAGCTTCATGGTCGTAGTCAACGATTCCTGATGCTTAAACGTCACCTTCAATGTAAAGAGAACCATGCAGAGAGGGGTAGGGAAGGAGTCATTTGACGTTTTTCGAATCGGTGTTCGGGCTCTGCCTCGTGGCGAACAGCATTTTTACTAGAACCAGTCCGAAAACCTCTGAAATAGATGCTTTCCTCAACGTTTGAGAGAGCAATTTCAAGTTTCAGGATCAGTTCTAGAGAAATGCGTTCTTCACAGGCAAACGGTTGAGCAAACTGCTCTACAAGCTTCTACTGATCCCTGTTTCGCGAGACTTCGGGTCTTGGTTGTAGAATTCTTTTAGAATCTCATACAGGTCGGGGTGATGCCTGTATATGGCTTGCGGTTGTTCGAAAAAAGATTCGGTACAGACCGCGAAAAACTCTGCGGTGTTCGTTGTTCCGTAACAATCGAGCAAAGTCGCCTCCCCACGTTGACAGGCCCGCTTCAGCTTGTCGAATTCCAACTCCATCACAGCAAGCCAGCGTGATGCCTGTGCTTTGCTCTCAATAGGTGGGACACCATCCGGCATGCGACCGTTTTCCATATCGAGTTGATGAGCGAACTCATGCAAGACGAGGTTGTCTCGGCCGGTGATGCGTTGTCCGCCTCTTAAAGTGTCGTCCCAAGAAAGGATGACTGGTCCTCGGTAGGATGTTTCACCTTCCAGGTGAGAGTCTCCCTCAATGAGCAGCCCATGCGAGAGCATCACTTGACCCTTCCGGACGTACGAATCAGGGTACACCAGAATCGATTGCACCATATCGAAGTAGCGATTCTCAAATCCCAACAACAAGAGGGCAGCCAGCGCAGCGATCGTCACTTTGATTTCATCCGTGATCGTCAATCCATTGCA
>NZ_JBLWTN010000021.1:0-99248 GCF_048270125.1 Thalassoglobus sp.
GATGCCTGGAAAATCCCGCAATCGTCTCACTCCCGACTTGACAGAAACTTCCTCATGGATGCTCTACCGTGTGCCCGAGAAGAACGCATTTCTCTAGTAAAAATACTGTTCGCCACCAGGCAGATCCTGCAAACCAATTCGAAAGATGCTCTAGTTGAGTAGCGAGCATACCATCAACGTCGCTTCACCATCAATACCCGTACGACACCCCCACAAACACTCCGTTCAGGATGCAAGTTTCGTGTTTAGGGAGTGACACGACGGGCGTTATCAGAATTTTAATTATTCTCCACCGAGGGCGACGAAGGCCATAAATTGCAAATGCTGAATCTGCGCTGTAGTTCTCGAACGAGTCCACCTGACTGGGATGAACATCGCACAACCTCCCTCGAAGTTCTCCCGTTCTTTGAGAGGTCGCTCTTTGAGAGGTCGCTAGAGCAAATCCTATCTTGATCTTTACGTTTTGCCTCGTCTCGAGCCGTCTATAAAGTTATGAAAGCGAACTACCCGGACACGACAAGCATCGAAAATGCTCTAATCTGTGAATGTCATTCTGGAAGAATCCAAATGGGGAGCATGACTTTGAACAGATTTGCACTACCGTGTCTCCGAAATCAGTGACAGTCGTAATTCCAGCGGATAATCGGTCAGAATCGCATCCAATCCCACCTCGGCACAGTGTTGCCAGTTCTCAGGGAGATTGCCGGCAACAGTCGCCCCGGCAATGAAGGATCGTTTCCCCGCATTCCGCACCGCTTCCATCTGCCTTTTCGGTGGCAGATAGCGAAAGTAAACCCAATCAGCATCGGTGGCAGCGAGGGCAGCAGGAAATTCTTCTGTGTTATTGGCAACGACGGCAGTCTCTGCCTGGTTCGATGCTTGTTTGAGTCGCCCTCTGACATTTGAGTCTGAGATTGTCTGACCAATAAACAATAATCGCCCCAGTACATTGTGCTTCTTTGCGAGCTGAACGACTTCCTGCTCGACACCTCCGGTCTTGAGATCGACGGCAATCAAGACGCGATGCTGTTTATACTCGGCGACCAGTTTCAGGACTTCCTCGAGAGTCGGTACTTTCTCATCAGCAAACATCGGATCAAACCAACTCCCAGCATCCAGTTCACGGATTTGAGTCAGCGTAAAATCAGAGACTTTTCCAGTTCCGTTTGTGGTCCTGTCCACTGTGCTGTCATGAATGCACACCAGGTGCCCATCTTTGGTTCGCTCCACATCGAATTCAAATCCGAGTCGCAGTTCGAGGCACGCCCGAAAATTTGCCAGCGTGTTCTCTGGCGCGTGGTGCAACAGGCCACGGTGAGCGACGATCAGCGGTCGAGCTTTCTCATCTGCATCGGATTGACTGAAGAGAATGGCGATGAAGAACCCCATCAGAAGAAGTGTACGGCGAATAGTCATGATTGCTCCGTTTTATATCAGTTTCTCACACACCTTTAACATCAGCATAAACGGCTCATGACCGGCAAGGCGTTGAGTGGGAAAAATAAGTCAAGTTTGATGACAGCACTCTAACATTTCAGCCAAGCCACTGCTGCAGAAAATTCGAGGCATTCTGTGCATGGCGATGAAAACATCCCGGCCCGTGAGACAAAATCTGCGGGATAAAAGAGATTTCAGATCGCTCCCAGTCAGGGAATGGAGAAGAGAAAATCTGGCAACGGATCTCAAATTTAGAGACTCGTGACAGCTGTGATCTCACTCCGCACGTGCTAGAATCCCAGCTTCTAGCGTCCGGAAATTTACTCGGATCTGAGAACAATTGCTGGGTCAGGAATGCACGTTAGAGAGAACAATCCCGGAGAGGAGAATCGCCGCTTACAACGGACGGTGCGGGACTTGGTCGCCCTCTCGACCTTGCCTGCAAACTGGATCGGACTAGGCCCCGAGGGGATCGCCCGGAACTTAGTCGACGTTCTGTTTGACACGTTGTCGGCAGACTTGCTTTACATCCAGTTGCGTGGGCTGAAAAGTGAGGGATTGTTCGAAGTTGTCCGGACCAAAAATGGCTCCGATCCCGCGATCGTTGACACGGTTCAAGCTTCACTCCAGCCGATATTAAGCTCAGAGGAAGGGGCTCCAACCTCAACGATTTCCGATCCTTTTGGAGATGGAAAACTCCACATGGCGGTCACCCAGGTCGGGTTCGCCGAGGATCTGGGAGTTCTTATCGCCGGCTCTCGCAGCAATGAGTTTCCGACCGAACATGATCGGCTGTTACTCGACATGGTTGCGAATCAAACAGCGATGGTCCTCCAGCGTATGAAGGCTGAGGAACAACTGAGAGAGCAAGATGAGCGACTGCGAACGACACTTGCAAGCATCGGAGATGCGGTCATCACGACCGACATGAATGGTTGCTGCGTCAATCTGAATACCGTCGCTGAGTCCCTCACAGGATGGACGAACTCTGAAGCGACTGGTCAACTGCTCGACGTTGTGTTTCACATCGTGAACGAAAACACTCGTCAACCCGTGGAAAACCCGGCGACACAGGCGTTTCGAGAAGGTTCAGTTGTCGGTCTGGACAGCAATACAATCCTGATTGGGAAGGATGGCACCGAGCGGGCAATTGACGAAAGTGCGACTCCGATCTGCTCAAAAAAAGGAGACGTGATTGGTTGTGTGCTTGTATTTCGTGATGTCACTCAGCGAAGGAGACTGGAACGGGAGAATGCTAAACGAGAAGAACATTCTCGGTTCTTGGCAGCCATTATTACCTCGTCCAACGATGCCATCATCAGCAAGACTCTCGATGGAATTATTCAGAGTTGGAACGCTGCCGCCGAGCGGATTTTTGGCTATACCGCAGAGCAGGCTGTCGGTCGCCATATTTCCATGCTGATCCCGGCAGAACGAATCGCGGAGGAAGATCAGATTATCGCACAATTGCGAGCTGGGCAGCATGTCGAACATTTCGACACGGTGCGTCTCAGAAGTAATGGTCAAAGTGTTTACGTTTCATTGACGATTTCACCAATCAGAGATGCACAAGGGCAAATTATCGGGGCCTCCAAGATCGCTAGAGATATTACTGAGCGGATGGAGGCTGAGGAGCGACTGCGCGATAGCGAAACACGATTCGTTCAGCTAGGGAATGCTATCTCGCAATTGGCGTGGATGGCACAGCCAGATGGCCACATCGATTGGTACAACGACCGCTGGTACGAATACACCGGCACGACATTCGAGCAAATGGCAGGCTGGGGATGGCAAGAAGTGCTTGAGCCTGATGTCTTGCCCCAAGTCATTAAGCAGTGGCGAAGTGCGTTGGAAACCGGCAACTCGTTCGACATGACACTTCCTATACGTGGAGCGGACGGAAAGTTCCAGCCTTTCCTCACACGGGTTGTTCCCTTTCGAGATACAGACGGCAGCATCGTTCGCTGGTTTGGCACAAACACGAATATCAGTGCGATCAAGCGAACGGAGGATGAGTTGCGGGAAGCTCGTTCCCGACTGGAATCGACATTGACCGCCGGAGAAATTGGAACCTGGGAGTTCGATCCCATTAAGAATGTTGTCCGATCCGACCCGAACTTGGCGCGCATGTTCGGCGTCACGCCCGATGAGCAGGAACGCGGAGATCTCGCATCTTACCTCAAGGCAATCCACCCTGACGACAAGGGATGGGTCACAAAATCAATCGCACAGGCATTGGAGTCGGAAGAGAACTACGAAGCGGAGTATCGAATCGTTGGGAACGATGAACGCATCCGGTGGGTTGTCGCCCGTGGTCGGGTAGAGCGAGATGAATCGGGACAAGCTATTCGTCTCCCAGGTGTTGTCGTAGATATCACAGAGCGCAAGCAAGTCGAAAAATCGCTGAAAATCAGCAAAGAACAACTCCAAGTCGCGATGGAGTCTGCAGAACTCGGAGCATGGAATATCGATCCTGCTGCGAACCATCTCGAATCTGACGACCGATTTCGGATCATCTTTCACGGCAGCAACGCCCCGCTTACATACGAAGCGGCATTCGAAGCGCTTCACCCCGATGATCGCGACAGAATTCGAGATGCAGTGGCAGCAGCAATTCGGCCTGACAACCCCTCCCCATACACTGAGGAATACAGAGTGGTTCACCCGAACGGGGCGATCCGCTGGGTGTTCGGCAAGGGACGTGCGAACTTCGAGCAAACGGAAGCAGGACGCCGGCTCGTCAGCTTCGATGGCACGGTCATGGACATCACCGAACAAAGAGAGTTAAGAGAGGAACTTCAGGAACTTGCTACCCGGTTACAGTTCGTTCTGAAAACAGCACAAATCGGCGAATGGGCTCTCAATCTCGTGACCGGCACAGCTCACCGTTCTCTAACGCATGACAAGTGTTTTGGTTATGACGAGCTTCTCCCCGAGTGGAGTTATGAAATTTTCTTGAGTCATGTTCACCCCGAAGATAAGGAAGTGGTGGATCATAAATTTCATCAAGCAATGAAGGATCAATCAGATTGGGATTTTGAGTGCCGTGTCATCTGGCCAGATCAGACAATTCACTGGATTGAAGGGCACGGAAGCCACTACCAGACTGCGATCTCTAATGAAACCAGCATGTTGGGAACCGTTAAGGACATCAGCGACCGAAAGAAACAGGAGAACCAACTGCGAGATTTGGCTGTCCGATTGTCCGAAGCTGACCGTCGTAAAGACGATTTCCTGGCGACTCTGGCCCACGAACTTCGCAATCCGCTGGCTCCGATTCGGACTGGCCTGGAAGTGATGAAGTTGTCGAAGGACGACCCTGACACGATTGAAGAAATCCGCTGCACAATGGAGCGGCAGACGCAACAGTTAATCATGCTGGTCGATGACCTGCTCGATGTCTCCCGCATCACCAAAGGCAAGCTCGAACTCCGCAAGTGCCGAGTGGAACTGGCCGATGTTGTGCAGAGTGCGGTGGAAGCATCTCGCCCATTCGTCTCCGAGTCAAACCACAAACTGATAGTGAACATTCCTCAAGAGCCGATCTACCTGGATGCCGACCCCAACCGGTTGACGCAAGTTTTATCGAACCTGCTCAACAACAGCACCAAGTACACCCCCGAAGGTGGACGCATCCGCTTGTCCGCAGAACGACAGAATAATGACGTTGTCATTTCGGTTGAGGACAACGGCCTCGGCATCCCTTCCCAGATGCTCGATCGCATCTTCGAAATGTTTACTCAGATCGACCGACCGCAAGAGAAAGGCTACACAGGACTCGGTATCGGACTTTCGCTCGTCAAGTCGCTGGTGGAAATGCACGACGGGAAAATTGAAGTTCACAGCGAGGGTTCAGGCAATGGAAGCCTGTTCAGTGTGCGTCTTCCGATCCTCCTGGAACGGAACGATGAAAAACCAATCGCTGATCAGAACGAGGGACCGACGAGTCCAAAAACAAAGCGAAAGGTGCTCGTCGTGGACGATAATAAAGCGGCAGCAACCATGTTAGGCATGGTCGTCAAGATGCTCGGAAACGAGGTTCGCAAAGCCCACGATGGCGAAGAAGGAATCGAAATTGCTGAAGAGTTTATGCCAGATGTGATTTTCATGGACATCGGAATGCCCAAGATGAACGGCTACGAAGCCGCCCGGCACATACGTCTTCAACCGTGGAGCAATGGGATGACACTGATCGCCCTGACAGGTTGGGGACAAGAAGAAGATAAGCTGAAAACGAAGGAGGCAGGATTCGACCATCACCTGGTCAAGCCTGCGGAACCAGCCACAATTCAAGAACTCCTCGATAACTCAATGACCGAAACGAACCGATAGAGCAGTTTGCTCTACCGTTTGCCCGTGAATAACGCATTTCTCTAGTAAAAATGCTGTTCGCCACGAGGCAGATCCTGCAAACCAATTCGAAAGATGCTCTAGCCTTCCGCAACAGGACAACACCGATGAGTTCAGAAAAGGACCTCTCACCCTCAACCAATAAGGGGCGCAAAGACCAACTCCGGCAACTTCAACACGACATGAAAACCTACCTGGGCGTCGTAACGATGGGATTGCAAGCCTTGGAAGCGGTCAGAGAAGACCCAGAGGAATTTGCAGAGTTGTCGCAAACCATCGTTCAAGAAGGGGTCGAGCCCTTAAAGCAAATCGTAGCAGAAATTGTGGACGTTGCCGTGAATGAACAAGAGTGATACTCCCACTGTTGAGAGCGTCAATCGTATTCTCAATCTCACCGTAAACGTCATCGACGTTGACAACCACAACGAAAACGGGATTGTTACCGAGAATCTTTGGTCGTCATGAGTTTGGGGTGAGTCGCCAGCTCCTTCAAGTCTCGGACATCAACAGGCTTAACGAGATACTCGTCGCATCCGCTCTCTTTTGCCAATTGGCGATGCTCATCGTCTCCATGACCCGTCAAAACCACAATCAGCGTCGCATTGTTCAGATCAAGTCGCCGAATCTCTTGAGTCACTTCAAGTCCGCTCATATCTGGAAGCATCAAATCCAGTAAGACGATCTCCGGTTGCAGCTCTTTGTATTTCTTGATCGCTGTCCCGCCATCAAGAGCGATCTCCGGAAGGTGCCCAAGTTTCTTAAAGAGAATCGCCGTCATTCTGGCAATTCCTGCGCTGTCTTCAACAATGAGTACACGGCGAGATGGCTGGTCCATTTCTGCTTCCTGCGTTTCGTTCAATTCAATGTTCTGAACGTCTTCTTGCTCTTCAAGTGAGGGGAGCGTTACTGAGAACAGACTCCCTCGTCCCGCACCTTCACTTTCGGCCTTCACGGTTCCCTCATGAAGTTCCACAAGTTGCTTTACCAAACTTAATCCCAGCCCCAGCCCTCCCATTGAGTACTGCCTTGAGCGTTGTTCTTGAGTGAATGCTATAAACAAGTTGGGCAGTAAATCTGCTTCAATACCAACCCCATTATCCCGAATTTTGACAACAACCTGATCTCTCACTCGCCTAATGGAAAGCCAGATCGAGCCTTCTCGATCTGTGTACTTCGAGGCATTCGTCAGTAAGTTCGCAAAGATTTGTGCTAATCGAATCTCGTCGCCGATGAGTTTTATAGGTGCGGCTGGGATGTCAAGAGTCAGCTCTTGTGCTTTGTCCTGTATGAGAGGATGTACAATCTCGACGGCTCGATGAATGACGGCAGCCAAATCGAGTGTTTCTTTTTTCAATTCGATCTTGCCGTGAGCGATTCTCGAAGCATCGAGAAGATCGCTGATCAAATGACTCATTTGGTGCAGTTGACGTTTCATGGTCTCGCGGGCCTCCGCAACGATGGACGGTCGCAGGTCATCCATCTGAAGGAGTGCCACAGCAAGCTCCATCGGGGCCAATGGACCTCTCAATTCATGAGCGAGCATGGCGAGGAACTCGTCCTTGCGACGGCCTGCCTGCTCAAGCGAATCAGCCTTCTCTTGATTCGCTTTGTTCAACGCAGCTAACTCAACGTTTGCCTTCGTCAGTTTTCGCTGAACAGTAATCAGGCTGTTATTTAATCGGCTCAGATCATCATCCGATTCGCCGAAGACCATCGGGATGTTCTCTTCGATACTCTGCGAGATCGATCGCTGTGGTCTGTTTTCAGGTGCTTGACTCTCGGAGCCTGCCAATTGATTAGCGACCTGGATGGCAGCTTTCGCGTCAATCGCGTGAGCATCCGCTCCAACACGTTTCCACAAAAATGGATCGACATTAAACGGATAGCCGCCAACCACCACTTTCACATTCTCACACCCGGGATTGGCTCGCACCACACTTACAACATCTGCGAGCTTAAAGAGATGCTGTGTCATCGTGGTTGAGATTGCAAGCACTTGTGCCCCGTTGGCGATAATGCTTTGAGCAATGCTCTCAGCCGGAACATTTGCTCCCAGATAAACCGAATTCCACCCACTGACTTCAAATAAATCTGCGACAATCCGCAAACCAACTTCATGCAGTTCGTCACCAACACAGGTCGCCACGAGAGTCTTGCCCGAGGAATGATCTCTAAAAAAATATGGCTGAAGCTGAGACATCACAAACTGAGTCGCTGCGGTACAGTAGTGCTCTTGGGCGACGCTAATTTTCCCTGTTTCCCACAGTCTGCCAAGTTCCTGCTGAGTCGGCTGAATGACATGGAGATAAATTGACTCGATGTCGACTCCCAAACCCACTGCCTGCAAAACGATCTCTAAAGCATCGTTTCGGCGCGTGGCCAGAAGAAATGCAAGGTAGTCACGCTGAAGGCTTTTATGCGGATGGCTGCCAGATGAGAGAGCAGCTCCTTCCGTTGGTTCATCTCGAAGCGAGTCTATCGCTCTGTCGATGAAGGTTTTGACGACACTTGTAACGTCGCTTGGAAACTGCGTTTCTACAATGCGAATCAACTCTTCCAGAAAACTCGAAATGTCGTACTGAATCGGAGAGACCGCTTTGGGCAAATTCGATATCCACCGCACATAGTCATCCAGAAGTGCCGGACTTGAGAATTCCAGACATGCGGCCAGAATGTGAATCTGAGTCTCAGCTTGATCTACACTATGCGTTGACAGTGCGGAACGAGGCTGCATTTGTTGGTCAGACTCCGTGAAACCAAGACGAGAACAAACAATCTCCGCAAGCGCACGGCGCCCTTCTCTAAGCATCTGGGCGGAGATGTGGGCAGCGTTAGCCACGCGTGACTTCCCTGGTCTGTTTCGACTGTGCATGATGACTCTGCATAGACGCCCATCCTAGCACCGGAGTCCATAAGATGCGATGAAGACAATTCCTCAGGCAGGGCTTTTGTGCTATTAATTGCGAGTCGCTTGGATCCGACCTTGGATGAAGGCGTCGTGACATAATTGTTGCTGGATCAAAATTTCATTGGAGGCCATAGTGACTCGAGTCAGCAGACATCCTTTTCCCCAGGCGAAGACGATCGCGATTCTCTTCACATGTTTTTCGACGTCTTTGTTCGCACAGCAGGATGTGTCAGAGATTGAAGTCGCGAATCGGACGGAATTGATCGCCGCCATCAACCGAGCGCAACCCGGATCCAAAATACTCATCGCCCCGGGTGAATATCGTGGCGGATTGAGTTTCGAAAATCTTCGAGGAACGAAAGAGAAGCCGATCATTCTGGAAGGTCGTGATCCTCGTCAGCCTCCTGTGATCACCGGCGGCACTTCGGGCATTCACCTTCGCAGTCCAGCGCATATCGAACTGCGAAATCTCGTCCTGCAGGGCGCAACTGGCAACGGTCTCAACATTGACGACGGTGGAAGAGAGAACCCTCCCGGCAGGTTTGTTGTCCTGGATAGAATTCACGTGAAGGATGTTGGACCAAAAGGAAATCGTGACGGAATTAAAATGTCGGGGATCGACGATTTCGTAATCAAGGATTGCCAGATTGAACGTTGGGGAGACCGCGGATCAGCCATCGACATGGTCGGCTGTCACCAAGGGGAAATCAAGAACTGCTTATTCAGGTATCGCAGCGACATCGCCGCGAGCGGAGTACAAATGAAAGGGGGCTCTTCAGAGATCGTCCTGCATCATTGCCGTTTTGAAAATGCCGGAAGCCGAGCTGTCAATATTGGTGGGAGTACCGGCCAAGATTTCTTTCGGCCTCGGAATGCGAACTACGAAGCGAAGCGGATTAAAGTTGAAGACTGCACGATTATCGGATCGATGTCCCCGATCTCATTTGTCGGAGCAGATGGGGCAACTGTGAGGTACAACACGATATACCGACCAACACGCTGGGTCATGCGGATTCTCCAAGAATCGCAGGGACCAGAATTTATTCGGTGTCGCAACGGAGTCTTCTCGAACAATATCGTCGCGTTTCGTTCAGACGAAGTTCGCACGATCGTCAACATTGGCGGAGAGACAGATCCCGAGACGTTCAAGTTTGCAAACAACCACTGGTACTGTCTCGACAACCCTGACCGTAGTTCTCAGCTCAAGTTGCCCACCACCGAAGAACATGGCAGCTACGGAAAGCCTCCGATGTTTCAAGATCCCGAGCATGGCGATTTCGCTCTCAGCGATTTATCACCAGTTCAAAACGCTGGAGTCCGACAATAATCAGAGAGTGAATAGAGCGTAAAAATTGTCAGCTAGAGCATCTTTCGAATTGGTTTGCAGGTTCTGCCTCGTGGCGAACAGCATATTTAATAGAACTGGTCTCAAAACTTGCTGTTCACTTCTCTGGTACAGAGAAAGGTTGCAATTCCATAGGTTTTGAGACTGCTTCTAGAAAAATGCGTTCTTCATGGGCACACGGTAGTGCAAACTGCTCAATTATTCTGAGAAACAGAATCAGTCTGTGGCCGAGTTGGGAGAAGTTGATTCCGGGGGCGTAATCTCTTTCAGCCGAATAAGAACCTCGTTTCGACGAAGCGGGCCTGGAGTAAACGGAGGATCATATCCTGCAGATTCAGAAGAAATCTCCCCTTCCAGCTCTCGCGACTTCATCCAGTTCCGCAATTTCAATTCCTGACTCTTCACGAGTTCGGAGTTCATTCTTCCAGAGAAGCGAATGACGGCAAATCGCCCCCCTTCTCTCTTGCTAATTGAGACTCCCGCTCCTTGAGGCTTCGGTGCGCCTGCTGTCGCTACATCCTGAGGCACCACAAAGCCCATGGTCGCTTTCGTTTCTGCGTCGCCTCTTTCCATAAAAACAGGCGTTGTCATCTCAATTTTCTGGGCCGATTCGTTGGCTCCACTGATATAACTGAACAATCGCATGAAACTGCCATCTTTACCTTCCGAATCGGTCTCCGATTTTGTAGAGACCAGAGTCAGATCGGGATACTTGCGAATCTCAATATTGCCATCATTTTCGACGACCTCGTACTCAGCCGACTCATAGCCAGCGAATGCGGTGACGGTCCAGGTCAATCCTACAAAGACAGACAGCCCAACGATTCCCCAGAAGTAGAACATTCGCTTTTCCATTTCATTAACTCCACAAGGATCTATTGTTAGCTCTGACCACGATGGACATTTTCGAACTGATCCTGAAACCTGAGATTACTCTCTCAAGCACTGAGAAATGAATCTTCCACAAGTTTCTGGACTTGCTTTACTTTAGACCGGAGTCATTTGTTGACCACCTTCGCAGGGGTATTTTGTACTCCCTTCCCTGTGAAACGAAGGTTCTCGCAGGAATAACGCAGATCACCGCAAGCCAGAAAGCGATTGTAAATATCGCGCAGGAGTCAACGAAGGATAGAGATTCTCTTTCGGCCGAAGGATCGCTGCGACAACGAAAGACCTTTCAAAGTTATTTTCCAAGAGACTGCTATTCAGCCACACAGTAGAGGTAAGTGTTTGAGCGGATAAAGAGCTGGCCGTTGCTGATGGCTGGAGTCGCGTGAAAGTCGGAGTCATCATCTTCGAACTTGTTTGTCGCAAGTTGTTTGTACTCAGCCCCGAGTTCGACGACAACCGCATCGCCCGACCGATTGACGTAGTACATCTTTCCATCTGCGACAACTGGCGAAGAGTAGCTTTGTCCACCACCACGTCCTCCACGTCCACGGAATCCGCGCGAGCTATTCGATTCGGAAGGAGCAGCTGAGGAGGATTGGACTCGAGCCTGATACACCTCTTCGCCCGATTTGGCATCGAGGCAATTGGCGACTCCGTTGCTGATCCAGTAAAGACGATCTTCAAAATAGATCGGAGTCGAAATTCGTCCACGGTTTCGACCGGTCCAAAGGACATTGCTTTTGGTTGCGTCTCCCTTGCCCCCAACTTTGACAGCTGCCGCCCCTCCACTTCGACCTTCCACTGTGTAGACAATCCCGTCGTGTTCCACAACACTCGAACACATTGAGTCAGAATCGACAGTCTCGGCGTACCATTTCAATTTTCCGGTTTCAGGACTCAGCCCCCAAATTTCATACGGAACGCCCATCACAAGTTGTTCGCTTCCGTCTTCAAGCTGAGCGACAACAGGAGTTCCCCACGTTCCTGTGAAACCTTGGGCCTCTTGCCGCCAGATCTCTTTGCCGGTTTTCTGATCCAGAGCCACAATCGCTTTGCTTTCCGAAGTAGCTGGGACAATGAGCATCTTTCCGTAAAGAATTGGACTCGATGCGGAACCCCATCCGCGAGGATCACTTTCTGTTCCGAGTGAAGTTTGCCAGAGCTGGTTGCCTTCCATATCAAACGCGACAGCTCCAGTCTTTCCAAAGAATGCATAAACTCGTTCCCCGTCAGAGCAGGGAGTGTGAGATGCGTACCCATTCTCCGCGAACATTCCACGATACTCTTCTTCCAAACCGGTCGGCTCAATCGGTTTCGTCCATTGAATCTCACCATTCGTTCGATTCACACAGACCAGATGCAGCATCAGGTCATCGATGTTACCAGGGTTTTCTCGGCTCGTTGCATACCCGGTCCAGCACGTCAGAAATATTTTGTCGCCAACGACAATCGGGCTTGATGAACCAGGACCGGGGAGTTTTGCTTTCCATTTGAGATTCTCACTCTCGCTCCAGGTCACTGGGACAGCACCATCTTCGCTGATTCCAGAACCATTTGGGCCACGAAACCGTGCCCAGTCAGTCGCCTCAACGGAATTCGTATTGAAGGAAATCGCAACCAGAAGTGCCGCACAATAAGCTGACCGAAGCATGTTTATTCCGTTCTTTGAGGGATTGACGAAAGATGTCTCCTGTTTGTTTTAACACCCTTCGAGCCAGAATAGTTTCGCAGTTTTTGAAATCTGCAGGTTGCCCAAAGCACCTGCAAGACTGCTGAAATGGTTCTGATTCACTCGACTTTTGATCAGTTGTTCAAGATTTTTTTGACTGAATTTTAATGTATTCGGAGAGTTGAACAGATCAACGTTCGGGGATACCTTACAAACTTAAGAGAAAGCGTCTGGTTTCCACTCGGAGGGAGCAGACGCTCACCAATTTCAATACCTGCTTCGGACAAACATATCGATTCGACAACTGAGGAGATCACATCTTATGGGACTTTTTGACTCGCTCTTCGGCGGCATGGACGGAGGCGGACGACTTTCTCCTCAGGAAGCCTTCGCGGGAATTCTGATGGGTGCGACAGCTTGCGACGGACACCTCGCGGACGATGAAGTCAACGGCTTGTGCGTCGCGCTCACCCGCATGAAACTGTACGAACGTATGAACGACAAGCAGTTCAACCAAATGTTGAATAAGCTCTACGGAGTCATCAAAAAGAAAGGAGTCGAGTTCTTAATTGATGGATGTGTCGAGCAGCTTCCTGCCGGTCTGGAAAAGACAGCGTTTGCGAATGCTTGCGACATTGTCCTGGCAGACGGAGTCATCGAGGATGACGAAAAAGAATTCATCGAGAAACTGCGAAAGAAATTGAACCTCGAAGGTCCGGTCGCCAAGGTGATTGCCGAAATTATGGTTGTCAAAAACCGGGGATAGCCTGAAGCACCGGCTCCCCCATCAACGACAGCGAAAATTGAAAGCCAGCACATTCATACGCTCTCCCTGAACTTAACAGGATCGGTATTATGTCTTTATTTGATGACGTCCTCGGTGATTCAGATGCATTCTCAGAAAAATCGTTTGGCCCACAGGAAGGATTTGCAGGGATTCTGATTTCCGCATCTGCCTGTGATGGACATACTTCGGACGAGGAAGTCCGAGGGGTAATGAAAATTCTGGGCCGCATGAAACTTTACTCTCGCCTGTCCGATTCCAATTTCGGCAGTATGATGGATCGACTGCTTGGCGTGCTCAAGAAAGGAGGACCGGAGAAACTGATTCAAAAATCAATCCCCGCCATTCCTCCGGAACTTCGAGAAACAGTTTTTGTCAACGCGTGCGACATCGTCCTCGCTGACGGTGTCGTGGAAAACGACGAAAAAGAGTTCATCGACCAAATGATGCGCCAGCTCGAAATCGAAGACAACCGCGCAAAAACCATCATTAAAGTCATGGTCTATAAGAACAAAGGCTGAGAATCGTGACGAGCTGAGGCTTTAATGGTCAGAGCTTCCATGTTATCCTCGATTTCCCAACAATTTGACACTGCGCGTCTTTAAATAAAAGAGTTAAGCTGACATTGGTCTCACAAATCTGCATGGTAGAGAACAGCCCTTGAATTACAAAAGTCATCTTTACGATCGCAGAAAGTGTTGAGAATTCTCGAATAAGATCTCTTAGATGCTTATCACTTACTCAGGTTACGTTCAATTGTACAGACGTTGTTAGATCTAGAGCAGTTTGCTCTACCGCGTGCCCGTGAAGAACGCATTTCTCTAATAAAAATGCTGTTCGCCACGAGGCAGAACCTGCAAACCAACTCGAAAGATGCTCTAATAAATTTTACAAACGCCTGTTCCTGTGAACGGGCGTTGCTTTTTTCCTGCACGATCACCGAGATCTGCTGCCATTCACCCATCCCCTATTGACATCCATGTCCACTGAAATCTCACCGGAATCGACCCCCCAGGAGAACAGCGATAACGAACCTAGCCAGACAGGTCTCCTAGTCTCCATCGTCATCTTCATCGCGTTCGCTGCTTTTTGGTGGCTCTCTTCGACGACAGAGGCGACCTGGGCAACACTCGGGTTTCTGATGTTCGAAGTTGCGGTCATTTCCATTGTGATCTGGCAAGCTTGCGATCCATTTGCAGACGCAGCTCAATGGGTGGGACAAAAATTACAAATCCCCGGATCGGTCCGTGGGGCGACGCTCGATGCAATTGCCAGTTCGATGCCGGAACTCTTCAGCGGGATCTTCTTTGTGGTTCTGGCGATTCAGGCAGTCAGCGGTGGTGGAGATGCCAAAGCTATCGAAGCTGCCGGAGCAGAAGGCTATGGTTCGACAATTGCGACTTGCGCCGGAAGTGCGGTGTACAACATGATTCTGATCCCGGCGTTCTGCGCGCTGGTGATCGCCTACACTCGCAAGGAACGTCCGACGATTGATGTCGAAGATGAAGTCATCTCACGTGATGGTGTTTGGTTTGTCGCCTGTGAAATGCTCCTGATTCTGTTTCTGTTTCAAAACACAATGTACTGGTGGATGGGGATTATTTTCCTCATCGCTTACGCCATTTATATCTATCAGCTCTATCATGACGCACTTGTCTTTCGAAGGAAGATGGCAGCCATAAAGTCCTATTTGACTGAAACATCAGCGGACGTCGAGATTGGAGAAGTCATCGACGCATTACATGCACAGGGGCTGAATGTCTCCAGAACGCTGACCATGCAAGCTCAGGATGAAATCCGGCTGCACATTAGCCGTGAGGAACTTGAAGAAGAAGAGACCCCCGACGAAGCTGGAGCCTTCTTTGGTTATCTTTCAATCCCACTCAATAATCTCTCGACGCCACTCATCCTGCTGACAGCGACCATTGTCTCTGCGGTGGCGTGTTATTTTCTGGTTGAGGTCACTATCGAAACTGCAAAAGAACTTGCAGTCCCGGCGTTTTTCGTCGCGGTGATTTTGGCGGCTGCGGCATCCTCAGTCCCCGATACATTTCTGGCAATCGCAGCAGCCCGACGTGGCGATGACTCCGGTGCCGTTTCCAACGCCTTCGGATCGAACATCTTCGACATCTGCGTCTGCCTGTCGATCCCTCTTCTCGTCAACAGTTATCTCACTGGGTGGCAGCCTGTAACGTTGCTGCAAGATGGCAAACCGATTGCCGGACTTGTCGGTTTACGTATTCTCCTCGTTGCTTTGACTGTGGCAACACTGGCAATCATGTGGCATAACCGCCAGTTAACCTTTAAGAAGGCAATTGTCCTGTGCGGACTCTATGCCATCTTCATTGCTTACGCTGTTCTAGGATCGCTCGGGATTTTATTTTAGAGCATCTTTCGAATTGTTTTGCAGGATCTGCCTCGAGGCGAACAGCATTTCACTAGAGAAATGGATTCTTCACGGGCAAACGGTAGAGCATACTGCTCTAAAACGAGAAGCTTCCTGGATCAGGTTTCTCAACGATCAATAAGCCATGTTCAAGTTTCTGGTTCAGTCACAAATTGGCGAAGAGAATTATTCGTCCGAAAAAATTAAAGAACCACATTTTTACATGTTGAGTGCTTTGCGAAGCACTGGTTCCATCGCTTCGGCATGTCGATAGAACCCCAAATCAGAGGGATGCGAGCCATCGGTGGTGTCGTCACGATCTTCTCCGAGCAGACTGTTCCCATCGATGTAGAACAGAGATTTTGCTCCGCTCGCCAGCAATGACTGATACGCTGCCTGATATGCCTTGCGGCTTCCGGCATGCCGATCCTGCTGCGATTGCAAGAAAGGTGCGCTGGCATACGTCCGGTCTTCAACCATCACAATTGGAGTTTCAGGACGGGCCTCACGAAGTTGCTTGACCATGTTTTCGGCACGGGCTGCGACTTCTTGCCCCACCATGTTCGGCAAACAGTCGAGAACATAAACAGCTGGATCGAGTTCCGCTAAGAACTCTCCGACTTCGGGTTCCATCTTTCCATTCCCGGAGAATCCCAAATTGAGAATCGGAAGATTCAGTCGACGCCCGAGAATGGATGGGTGTGGCATTCCCGGACGAGATGCACACGCTCCATGAGTAATTGAAGTTCCATAAAACAGAACTGGTTTCTCTTGTCGCGGTTCAATTGGCTCGAAGACATTTCCCTCTGGAACTCCAACTTTCAAAAATTCGGTTCCGTTATAAAGCGGAAGGTAGATCATGTAATTCCGCTTGCCTGGAATAAGACCGGTGATCAAATTCACCTGAGCAGCCTGCTTGGTAGGTTTCACCACCGCAATCCACTTCCAGTCTCCTTTCTCATCTTGGCCATACAGATCAAATCCACTCACCCCGGTCGCTGGCATGTGTGGCATAGACAGACTCGACGACGTCACTTTGTAATCGACATGGATCGATGTTGCATCCGTTGTGAATCGCACTGACATCCCGGCAGAGTGTCGACTCAAGTTCCAAACTGGAGTACGAACTTTCCCCTCTGCACGGGCAGGGAGACGATCGAAAAACTTCGCTGTGTCGTTCCAGCCTTTCCCTTCAACTCCCCAGTCCTTCACATCGTGCCAGACAATTTTCTTTCCCTGATCCTGACCAAAACTGAGGGAATAAGGTGCAACAGCGAACAAGCTGGTCGCTGCGAGAAATCTTCGACGAGAGAGAGGCAATGTCATTGGTTCTGTCACTTTTTTAAGTGGACTATTTTACGATTGATGCGAGGCTCTAACAGAGACGTTCTCTCACCGATATCATCTTGAATGAGTAGCATCGAGAGCTGAACATCACCCAATCATTCTCTTATCACTCTAAGAGAGCGCGTTGAATCACTATAAAATGGATTGACAGATGGAAGATCTGGTTGGTTTCATTCATTTTCCGCCCAGTTCATTTCAGTTTCTGCGTAGTCAAGTTATGGTTCCACGATCGATTTTTCAAGTTTTGTGAGGCTGGGGCAATGGGTCCTGGTACAATTCTCGAGCAAAGCGGAGAACGTAATCGACCGATCTCGACGCCCTCATCAACGATGAGTAACATCGAAATCACGAATACAACCGCGAAATCGTTGCAATTTATTAAAATCACTCTTCTTGTTTCAGGGTTTGCCAGAACAAATTGTTTGAGCAAATTTATGAGAGCAAAGAAGAAATTCCAACAAGACTTTTAGAGCATCTTTCGAATTGGTTTGCAGGGTCTGCCTCGCGGGGAACAGCCTTTTTACTATAGAAATGCGTCCTTCACAGGCAAACGGTAGAGCAAACTGCTCTAAAATCGGTATCATTGACTGGAAGTCCGGTCACTTTTCAAGTTCTGATAATGCGAATCAGTCAATAGAGACAGGGAAATGGAACGCGAACAACTTAAAGAGACTCTTTCGGAACTGCATCAGGAACTCGCAAAGTCTCCCGAACTGGTTGATACTGAAACGAAAGCCTTGATCCAACAACTGGCAACAGACATTCAATTAGTCTGTACGACGGAAACGCCCGAGCCTGATGAAAATGGCGAGCCCGTGCAAATTGAGAAAGAAGGCGTCCTCGATCAACTTCTGAGTCTTACGGATGAATTCGAAGAATCCTACCCGAAACTCGCTGAAGTGATTGGACGCGTGGCAACTGCACTCAGCAGGATTGGAATCTGACGGAGCAAACTGTAGTAACTACATGCCCCGCTCTTTTGCTAGGCGACATATCCCAGTTTCCGATAACGATCCATTTTATTGCGGAGCGTCCGTGAGGTGACTCCCAGAGTTTCGGCAGCGGCGGCTTTGTTCCCCTGGTTCTGGGACAACCGCATTAAAATTACACGTCGCTCAATCTCTTCAAGTGGAAGTTTCAAAAAACTGGCAGGGAGTTCGTCTTCAAACGAAGCCCGTTCTGTCAGTGTGGGAAACTCAACTGCGGTGATCTCTGGCCCTTGAGCCAGCACGCAACTTTTCAAGACAGTATTCCTTAATTCACGGACGTTTCCCGGCCAGTCATGCTCACAAAGTTGCCTCATGACAGATGAGGAAACCCGAAGAACCTGACACTCCCCTTCAGACTGAAATCGTTTCAGAAAATGTGTCACGAGGGGAGGAATGTCATCCCGACGTTCTCGAAGCGGTGGAATATCGAGGCATAGGACGTTGATCCGATGCAGCAGGTCTTCACGGAATCGTCGCTCTCGAACTTCTTGATCCAGCAAACGATTTGTGGCTGCCACAATGCGAGCGTTGACGCTCAAAGTTTGATTGCTACCGACGCGCTGATACTCACGCTCTTCAAGGACTCGTAACAATTTTGCTTGCGTCCCAATCGGAAGTTCGCCGATTTCATCAAGAAAGAGTGTCCCGTTTTCAACGACTTCCAATCGTCCCTGACGAGCTTGAGTCGCCCCGGTGAACGCCCCTGTTTCATGTCCGAACAGTTCGCTTTCAATCAACTGTTCTGAGAGTGCAGCACAATTGACTTGCAAATAGGGATTCTTGCTGCGGTTGCTGAATTCATGAATCGCTCGCGCCAACAATTCCTTCCCTGTTCCAGTTTCACCTGTAATCAAAATCGCTGCAGATGACTTTGCGAATCGTTTCGTTCGGTCTAACAACTCGTTGATGCACTGCGACTGAAAAATGATCGACACGTTTTTCCCCCGGATCGCTGCCAATGCTATTAGAGCAGTTTGCCCTATCGTGTGCCCGTGAAGAACGCATTTCTCTAGTAAAAATACTGTTCGCCACGAGGCAGTAAGCCAAAACATTTTATGCTACTGCCCCAAGAACTGCCCGCCACCTCAAATTTGAGTTCGCTCTTAATGCTTCTGATAGGCGGCTTTCATCTGTTTCACTTGAAACTGATGATCCCGTTTCGGAAGCAACTGCTCTCTTTTAAATTTGAGTTCCCGCTCAAGAACACCAACCTCTTTGAGTAACATCGAAATGAGCCGCTCCTGCTCTTTGACAAGTGCTGAAAGCTGTTCGGAATTCCGTATCAAGCCAAACATTTCTTCTGATGCCCAACCGGTGTTCACCTCTGCTTGCTGAATGGCATTCATGACTTCCTGTAATTCACAATCGACGTCTCCTTCCTGTGAATCAAAACGTTTCAGAATCTGCAGGCCCTTTAGGTACAACGCATTGAGGCAAAGCAAGTGCTTTTCAACTGAACGCTCATTCAGTTCATTTCGTGAGGTCATTAACTTCCCTTTCCCACTGCTCCAGAGCAACTGAGATCGCTTGAATTTTCCTGTCGATCTCGATTTGTTCTTGAATCTGGTCGAGCCACCAACCCGAAACCGTTCCGATCCACTCCGACTCCTCATCGGAAACCAAACGGCGATACAATTGTTGGGCCACCTCCAGTTGACCAAGTTTGCGATAACACCCCGCCCGCAGAAAGTCAGCCCAGTGCGATTCATGGCGACTCCAATCAGTCTTCTCAATCGCACTCAAAACCCGCAGGCATTCATCGTAGTGTCCCGTCGCGAACAGGCTTGAAGAAAGTGCGAACCGATCAATAGGCCCATCACTCTTTTGAGAATCCCCGATCGTTTCCAAGTTAGTCGCTGGAGGTAATTCCGCTTCAGTTTGCAAGGGATCGTCGATCGGCTGATCGTTCAAATCCTTCGCCATCGAGGGCACTCTCGAATTTGTCCCGCCTGGCTCTTGCTGGCCTTCTCTGTCAGGCATCGTCGCTGAATGGACCGGACTCGGCTTGGTACTTGTCTCAGACTCAGACTCTGGCTCCGTTTTTGTTTCTACTGAAGCTTCGCCAGAAGATGGAAGAGCCAACGGCACCTTGACCTTCCCCGGATGAGTAGAATTTGTTGATGAACTCTTGCCACGCTTCATCTCCATCCACCGCTCGGTCAGTTGTTCCATCTGTTTCTGCAGATCATCAAACCGCTGCTTCTTCAGTTCCAATAAATTCTCCTGCTGAGGAGAATTCAGCTGATTCGTTTTTTCGACAACTTCATCAATCAATGAACTCGAAGGGCTTTCGACTTCCTGAGCAGCAAGCGAATGCTGTGCGATAAAAATTAAGCAGACTGAGAAGAACACGATCGTAATTTTCATAGTCAGCGAATTCAAAAAAAGTGAGAATGTGAAAGGCGAGCAATGTTGTATCACGGTTTGTTGCCGATCAGGTCAGTTTCGAGAGTTCCCGTATAGCACTGAATCGCCATGTCGTGTTGCCCCTGCGACTGATAGACATGACCAATCTTTTGAAGCAGTTGCTGTTTCACTTTTCCAGACGACTCCGGATTGCTGATCACCGCTTTGTATAATTCAAGCAGTTCCTCAAGCGTTATGTTCGGCGGAAGACTTGAAATCATGTCGAGTGAGTCGTTCGACGCCCCGTCTGATTGACGACATATCTCATCAGTAGCCAAACTCGCAACGCTCGATCCAGAGAACAGCAGCGTTCGAAGTTGTTTCTCGATTGGAAGCCCAAGATGCTGCGACTGATGAGATTGAAACAATCGCTGAGCTTCTTCTTTGAATCCGAGTTCATGGTATTCTCGGCAACTTAAGAACCACCAGTATTCGCCAAACGTCGAATTAAGATCAAGATTACTCAATGCCGAGATCAACTCGACACTCTCACGCCGAGTTCGCGTTTTTGAACTCATGTCCCCTGATTCGATCAGGGATGAGATGATCGTGATTTCATTTCGTTTTTCGAAAGAGTGTCGGTTCTGCAAACATCGTGCGAGCACTTCCTCACTCTCAGGGTATTGCCCTGACATTTGATACGCAGCGGCTAACGACAAAAGTATTTCCATTTTCAATCGATCATTGACCGTTAAGTCCTGTGCGATGCGAAGAGGTGAGACCGCTTTCGTGGGGCAGGCATTTCGCAGATGAATCCGACCTATGTAAAGATTTGCGATGGCACCGGTATCGCCTCCCTCGCCGAGATCTGCAGCCTTATAAAAACCCGCCAATGCCTCTTCCCAATTTTTTCCCAAATGACACTTTCCAATATTTAGCCAAATTTCCCCGGCATGCGTCGTTTCAGGGAATTGTTCTAATGTCCGTTGGAGCCCCCGCATGGCTGCAATTCGATCACCTTGCCGAGCCTTTAACGAAGCGAGTGCAGTCAGACTGATTGGGGCCAGTGAGTGTTCCGGTGCTGAGGTCATTGCGAATCGCAGTAACCGCTCAGCTTGTTCCAGTTCGACATTCACATCTGCATCTTCCAGAGACCGAACATGAATCTCATTTCCCTGTTCCGACCAGCGACACTCCAGGGGGAATAGAACTGAGTCGTAAATCACCGAAAGGGGTAGTCCTTGAAAGTTTGTGGCGATGTTTCGCTGAGACAGTCTCTCCAGACATTCATCTTCAATGACGCATTGAATTCCCGATGCGGCAGAGATTTGAACAAGAAAGTCGCTCACGGTAATCCCGGGAGATTGAACCTCCAGAAGGATCGAGTCGGAGGAACTGTCCAATCTCAAAACGTTTCGGACGAGTTCATTAGACGAAATTTGCGAGTGACTTGCACGAGACGTCACAAGAACTTCGTTGACGAAATTTTCGGCGGCGATCTCTTCCAGAGGAATGCTCAGATCATCGTCTGAAAGAGACGACAATTCCGCTTCCGACTTTAATGCGATCGCTGCGGAGACCAGCCCGAGTTGATGCACGAGCCTTGCTTCGACGGCGACCGAGCGAACGTCTTGATGAGTCAGCAAAGTACGAAGAAGGTCGTTTCGTGCTGAGAGTGCTTTTCCGCTTTTCGACCAGATTCGCGCCCGACCAAGACGAGCTGCGGTGAGGACTGGCTGCGATTGGGTTCGGCTGATCGCTGTTTGATAATTTTCAACTGCCTCTTGATACAGCCCGAGTGTTTCCTGGCAGACCGCAAGTTTTAGAAATGTTCGACCGTCCACGCGAGAGCCTTGTGTCTTACAAATTTCTGAGAGCAGGTCCTCGGCATGTTCATAGCGAGCATCTTGAATTGCCTGCTCCGCTTCGTCTAACAGGGTTGGAGTAGAACGCGAAACTCTCTGAACATTGCGTAGGAGAGGTGGCTGACTGGATGCCGTCTGTCCCGGGGAATCAAGATCTTTCGGCTCAACCTTCTTGTGCTGTTCAGAGTTTTTGTCTCGCTGGAATCCGCTGGATTCCCCGACCTTAAGAGCTGCATACTTCAGTTTTTGCTGAGAGATCAATCCGATGCACACTCCGAAGATGATGCAAATTGCCGTGGCAATCCCTATTGAGCGTGATCTCATCTGCATGTTGATCCCCTCTTTCGATCAGCTAGAGCATCTTTCGAATTCGTTTGCAGGTTCTGCCTCGTGGCGAACAGCATTTCTACTAGTGAAATTCGTTCTTCACAGGCACACGGAAGAGCAAGCTGCTCTAGCAATCTCATCATGTCTGTTGCTCATCATTTTAGAACTGATCCTGAAACTTGAAATTGCTCTCTCAAATGTTGAGGAAAGCGGCTACTCCAGAGGTTTTCGGACTGGTTCTAAATTGCCATGCGTTTACCACACGGCATGCTTCTTCAAGAAACAGTCCGCGACGTAAGGAATGTTGCAGCCGTTAAAAATTGCTTAACCGTGCCAATCTCATCGACGTCTTTCGAAACCGAGTTCAGCAAAAAAACTTTGAGCAAGTTTTGCTCAAGCGCTTCGATCACTTCACTGGCACATCATGCTGGAGAAGAAACGATGCAAATCCAAAGAGTTCATACTGAACATCAGCCGTTTCCCTCTTCGGGAGGTCCACATTCGACCTCTTCCCCGAGGGTCATCGATGAACAGATTTCAGCCCGGAAAGATCAATCGAACGCAGAAATCCTGCGTTCGGCAGCCTCTCCTGATGAGATCTCGTCATTCTTGGAGCAACTCCGTTTATTACCAGACCAGAATGACAATGCCGTCGAACTCGCCCGAGAGCGTTATCTCTCAGGTGCGTTGTTTTCACGCGAAGTTGCGGAATCGGTTGCAACTTCGCCACTGAAGGACTTTGTGTTTTGAACTGTTCGTGGCGACTTACACGACACGGAGCGGAATTTGATGTTGCATGAGGCAACGGGTCACCCCACACGAACCAACCAAGAAAGAGGTTAGAAGATGGGACTTTCGATCGCCAACAATGTGGCATCACTCAACGCTCAGAACAATTTGACTCGAGCAAATGAACGATTGACGACCTCCGTCGAGCGACTTTCATCAGGATTAAAAATTAACCGGGGGGCTGATGGCCCTGCGGCATTGGTGATCTCGGAAAAGCAACGCGCTCAAATTGCCGGTCTGGAGCAATCGATTCAGAATGCTGAAAAGGCAGTCTCTCTTGTTCAGACAGCTGAAGGTGCGTTGAGTGAAATTAACTCATTGCTTGTGAAGGTGCGTTCACTCGCTATCGATTCGGCCAACACCGGGGTCAATGATAGTGATGCGTTGTCCGCGAATCAGGCAGAAATCAACAACGCTCTGGATACGATCAATCGGATCGCCAACAACACTCAATTCCTGACAAAGAAATTGCTGGATGGCTCGGCTGGGGTGGGTGGAACTCCGAACGACACCGACGTGAGCTTTTTGGGAGCAACATCCAAAACATCAGCCGGTTCCTACAACGTTGTTGTCACAACAGCAGCCGAAAAAGCGCACGTTTCGAATGGAACAGCACAGACATCCAACCTGGCTGCCGCTGAAGAATTGACTGTCAACGGGACCGTCATCAGCCTGAATGCGGGGTTGTCGCAATCTCAAGTGATTGACCGGATCAACGAATTCTCCAATCAAACCGGTGTCATCGCAGAAGACAACGGTGGGAACACTCGTCTTTACAGCTCGAACTATGGAGCTTCAGCAACGATCAGTGTGACTTCGAATATTGCAGCTGCTGCTGACAGTTCAGGTTTCGGAACTGCAACCCTGAGTGACACCGGACTGGATGTCGCCGGGACAATTGATGGCGTGGCGGCGTCTGGATCTGGCAGCGCTCTGACCGCCACGTCTGGAGCCGCTCAGGGACTGCAACTCTCCTTTGCAGGTGATCCAGCCAATGCCACTCAAACTGTCACCGGCGCACAAGGTAGCGTCACAGTGACCGACAACTCATTAACATTCCAGATCGGGCCAAATGCAAATCAAACGGCTCAAATCTCAATCAATCGGGTCAATCCGTCCTCGCTAGGCGTTGGTGTTGCCGGAAATCAATTTGCCAATCTGGATCAAATTGATGTGACCACCGGAGCCGGTTCACAAGACGCCCTTGCGGTCATCGATGCAGCTATCGACGACATTTCGAACCTGCGGGGTGACTTGGGAGCATTCCAACAGAATACGCTCAGTTCCACTGCGAATAACTTGCGAACGACCTTGGAAAATACCGTCAACGCTGAGTCTGTCATTCGTGATACCGACTTCGCTGCGGAAATTGCCAACTTCACTCAACAGCAGGTTCTCGTTCAGGCCGGAACGTCTGTCCTTGGAAATGCGAATCAATTGCCACAGTTGGTTCTTTCACTCCTCGGATAAATTTCACACAGATCCTCAAGCCTGAATTGAATCTCTCAATCTTTGAGAGCGTAATCAATCAAGCTTGTGGGTCCATAATCACCTCTGATGTTTTCTCCAGACCCGTTGAAGAACAGATTTCTTCAGCGGGTTGATTTGAACGATCAAAAACAGGAAGTCACCCCGAGGCAATCGACTCCGGGAATAAATGAACGGGTGAGACGATGATTACGATTGATGGACTGATCACAGGAATTGACACTGAAAAGATCATCGATGGACTGCTGGAAATCCAGAAAGGTCAGATAGATCGATTGCAACTTCGGCGACAAGGCATCGAAGCGAAACAGACCGCTTACGAGTCGGTGGAAGTCCAGCTTGTCTCGCTGCAATCCATCGCGGATCGACTCTCTCGACCGCAGGCGAATCTCTTTCAAAGCCGAAACGTTGAAGTCAGCGACGAGAACGCAGTCTTCGCAATCGCTAATACAAATGCCAGCAACGGGACTTATCAAATTCACATCGACAGCCTTGCCAGAACACATCAAGTCGCCTCCGCTGGATTTGCCGAAACTGACTCGGAAATCACACAAGGCACACTGGAAATTCAGGTCGGTGACGGGGAATTGAAAACCATTACCGTTGATTCATCAAACAACTCGCTGCAAAGTCTTGTGAATGCAATCAACAACGCCAAAGCGGGTGTTACCGCAACGTTGGTCAACGATGGCTCGGAATCCGGAACACCACACCGAATGCTCCTGACTGCCAATAAGACTGGTGAAGCAAACCAAATTTCAATCACGAACAACCTCGCCGGGAGCACTGGAACTGCCACCCGTCCCGCCTTTGATTTTGGCAATCCTGTACAAGCTGCCACCGATGCCCAAGTCCGACTGGGAACAGGACCAGGAGCGCTGACAGTACAAAGCGCCTCGAATGAAGTGAAAAGCCTTATCCAGGGCGTCACATTGAATCTGCTCGCTGCTGATTCAGGTCAAGAAATTCAAATCCGCGTCAATCCCAATACCGAACCCGCAACAACAGCCATCAACGATCTCGTCGACAGCTACAACGCCATCATGGATTTCGTCGATGATCTTGTTCGATTCAACCCAGAAACGGACCAGGCCGGCTTATTGATCGGAGACCGAACTGTTACCGATATTCAGAACGAAATTCGGTCAGCGATACTCGACGTTGTCCCAGAAATTGGGACAAGTGCAAATCGTCTTTCAGTCCTTGGCATTTCGATCAACAACCGGAGTCGCTTGACCATCAATGCGACACGGTTAGAGGAAGTTCTCGCCGGTAGAGTCGATGGTATCACAGAGTCCGATCTCCAAAACCTGTTTGCTTACAATCATCTCAGCACCAACCCCAGCGCGCCCACGGGAATCGGAACCCGCTTAAGCCAACTGATCGATGGCTTCACAAACATCGAATCGGGAGAACTCGGCTCTGTCAAAGAGAGTCTCCTCGACCAACTTGCCAGCCTGAACGATTCCATTGACCGCCAACAACGGATTTTTGACAACCAGCAACAAGACTTGATTGCACAATTCGTTGCCCTCGAATCATCGATTAGCGAACTCCAGACCACCAGCAGTTTCCTCTCTTCACAACTCAGCAACCTTGGGAAGATTGGAAAATAAAAGCAGTTTTTTTGCTTCTTGAAGATCGTACCGTTCGAGTCATCAACTGCTGAAGACTCACTCCAGTTGATCACGAGTTGTTCACAGCAATCCGTCAAGCTCCCAACAGCTAGAGCAGTTTGCTCTACCGTGTGCCCGTGAAGAACGCATTTCTCTAGGAAAAATGCTGTTTGCCACGAGGCAGAACCTGCAAACCAATTCGAAAGATGCTCTAGAGCCTTGTTGAAATGATGGACGCATTCCGCCTCGTGGCGAGGAGTCTATCAACTGATGAAAGCGACCTTCGTACATCACATGGATTTTCTTTCAGGATAACCCCTTACCCCGTAGCAATGAAAATGAATCCTCTTCAAACGTATCGTCAGAGCCACCAAAAGAACTGGACCCGCATCGACATGTTATTGACACTCTACCGAGAGACAGAATTGTCCTTGCGATCAGGAATTGACGCATTGAGAGTTGCAGACCATGTTGAATTTACGCTGTCTCAACTCCGATCAATTAAGCTTCTCCTGGCGATCATTGACGGAATTAAGCCTGAGCATGACGAGCTCTCTCGAAACATCTATCAACTTTGTTTATTCATTTTCCATCAAGTCTCCAGAGAGAACATCGACGGGTTACAAAACGGGTTACGAGTTTTGGTCACGCTTAAAGAAAGTTTTGAAGCGATCGAAAATGAGTCAAGACGTCTCGAAGCAGAGGGGAAGATCCCGCCTCTCGATTTCGATTTGGACGGTACACTTGCCGTTGGCTAGAGCAGCTTTCGAACTGGTGTACGGGTTCCGCCTTGTAGCGAGCAGACCATGAAGAGTAGACCATGAAATTGTGAACGCAGACTTCTCGGGCCCGAAAAGCATTGAAATTACCTTAGCTGGCGGCCTGATCAGTTTGAACATTCTTTGTTGAAAGCGTTGGTGGGACGAGGATGAGAGTCGTCAAAACCAGGGCTCCACAAAGTGAATAGCAGGTTGTGAAAACCCACCATGGAGCGTCGAAGAAGAGCAGGAAATGGACGGACTTGCCTATGAGACTTTCGCCATCAAACGGTTGTTGAGCAAGTGTGCGGAGTTCGCGTTCCCAAACAGTCAGTGGGCAGGTGATCCCAGCCCAGGCTTCATAGACAACGATCGCAATCATGATCAGATGAATACATCGAAACCAGGGATTCCGAATCCACTTCCACTTTAAGAAGTAGCCCAACAAAATCATGAGCAAACCAATCACGATCACAGCTGCATACGCGATATGCAGCAGCGCAACGAAATCAGCCAGAACTCCAAAAATTTCAATATCCATATTCTACAGAGTCGCATTGACCGAACTTTATTCCAGCGGTGAGCGAGAAAACATCCGAATATGCGCGTTGTAAGGATTACTCTGCGAGGCCAGCTTCACGACTCGCGTCAACTGCAACCTGTTGGTCCTACGACCGGTACAAGTGATTTCCAGTGTCCACAATGAAGACGAAGAGCGTTTGACGGGCCGCTTCCCTGACCTAGGCTTCAGGATTCCAGAACACTTCGCCCGCAGATCACTAAAACCGTCTCTTCGATCCGCTCACAGGAACAGGTCAATTCAATTATGTCCACGTCTCTCTCCCCAAGCGTGAACACTCTGAGCTATCTGAACTCACATCCGATGGAGTCGTCTCGACTCTTAAATTCGTTGATCGAAATCGTTCAGACTGTTGAGAATTCCCCATCGGGAAGCCCTATTGATGAAATCATCAATACGCAGATATTAAGACGCCTGCTTACAGCGATTCATTTCCGAGATATTCAAACGCTGAAGCATTCACGTCGAGTCGGCATCATCAGCGTCGGAATCGGATCTCGATTGGGTTGGGAAGATTCAGAGCTTCGACTTATTGAGATCGCTTCACTTTTGCATGATGTTGGCAAAATAGGAATTCCAGATCATATTTTGCAAAAGCCAGGTCGCCTCAGCCCGGATGAAGCTGAATACATCGCGTCTCACCATCGTGTCGCTATTGAAATCCTGCAGGCGACTCAGGCCAGCCAGGAACTCATTCAAATCGTGGCCCAGGCTCATGGGGTAAAAGTCGACACTGACGATTCGAATGAGAAAACCAGCAGTTTAGGGGCAAGGATTCTGGCTGTTGCGGACGCTTTTGAATCTCTTACCTCAGCGAGATCATATCGCCCCGCATTTGATGAAAAGAGCGCGTTGAAAATTCTCCACGAACAATCCGGGAAAGAGTTCGATCGGAACATCGTTGCGGCATTAGAAAGATGGCTGGACAGCCATGAATCACGTGGATTGCATGATAACTCCGCGGCTGAAGCGGCTGTTCAAGCTAACGCTCCCACAACAGATTCTGCAAAAGCCAACGCAGCCTGTTTCTGTCAGCTTTTTCAGTATCTCCATTTAATGGAGAGTCTGTACGATGCTTTTTATCTCATTGATGATAAGCGACGAGTTGTGATCTGGAGCATGGGGGCAGCAAAGCTGTTTGGATTTCCTGCGGTTGATCTGATTGGTCAGCCGTGGCATCGCTCAGTCGTGACTGCCAACGGCCCTAAACCGGACCCGGTCGAAGTCGCCTTCCAAAGTGCGCAGTCCAACTGTCATGCCTTGACGCTTAAAGATCTCGAAGGAAACGATCAGGAATTCGATGTTCAAACAGTTCCAATCCTGGATCTTAATCAGCGAGTTGTCGCCACCGCAGAATTGATTTGCGATGGGAATGAATCCAAAAAACACCGTGGTCAATTTCGTAAACTTCACATGGCAGCCACTCGAGATGCACTGACCGGAGTCGTCAACCGGGGTGAACTCGACGATAAAATGATTCAAGTATTCAACAAGTGGAATTCAGAACCGACAATTCCATTTAGTATCGTCTTTCTTGACATCGATCACTTCAAAGAGATAAACGATCGACTCTCACATTCCGTCGGAGATCGAGTTCTAATCGATGTGGCTCGGTTGATTCAGGACGAACTCTATTCTGGAGAAATCGTAAGTCGATATGGCGGAGAAGAGTTCGTCATTTTATGTCCAGAGACTCCTTTAGAAACTGCGCTTGAACGAGCTGAACGACTTCGCCGCGCAATCATGGGAACAAAGATCGCGGAGAGGGAGGACCTGCGAGTCACCGCGTCATTTGGAGTTGCTCAAGTCGAGCCAAATGATGATCCTGAATCACTGATGAAAGCGGCAGACAAGGCATTATATGAGGCCAAGAACTCAGGCCGAAACCGAACGTGCCACCGAAAAATCAGTGCGGTTCAGACTGCTCCAACCACAGAGCAAAAGAAACAATCCGACTGGATTCACCATGCAGAAATCACGACTTGTGTTGCAAGTTCGATGCTGCATATCAAGTTAAAGGGCTACGTTCTTGACAACATGGCAAAAATCCTCGATGTCAAAGAAGACTCGCTCCTCCTGCAAGTTGGCAGCCCTGGTCTTCTCGGTGGTTGGGGAAACAAACAGGAACGACAACCTGTCAAAGTTTGGATCGATATTCACAAACTGCCTAACAACGAAAAAGTCTCTGGGACCAGACGCATCCTCTTGAAAACAAGAACAGAACCAATTGGGCGTCCCGCCAAAAAAGATACGTTCCATACACGGGCGGCGATCGTGGTGGAATCTCTTCGGTCCTATCTCATCGCGGACTGAGATGACTGGAAAAGTCGACGATCGCTGAAACGATTTGAGGAGTGGTTTGTGCCCGTGAAGAACACATTTTATCCAGTAAAAATGCTGTTCGCCACGAGGCAGAAGCTACAAACCAATTCGAAAGATGCTCTAAGAAAAGGTAACCCAAGCGAGCACGCAGATTCCACAAGACAGACCCCACATTCCAATTCGAAACAGCCGAGAGCATTCTCGTCTCATTGGGAGGTCTGTCGGAAGAATTATTTCACGAACCGTTTCGGGAATGTTGCGACTTGCTTACTTGCAGTAAACATCTGATCTGGCGGTAGAAGCGAACTTGATGTGCACACGGCAGAGCACACCCAAGATTTTGTCTTCACGTACTTCAAGTCTTATATGTGCTGCTTCTTAGCGATCAGCTTATGAAGTCATAAAAGTGAGTTCTGCCGCAAGACAAGCATTGAAAATGCTTTAGTTCGCTGAGGCTTCTTCGGTGTATTGGGCGGCATCCAGTACGCCACCTTCCTGATGAGCGTCGCGAAAGAAGTTTCTCATTTCGATCATCGGAGGGCCGAGAAGCAGAATCAGAACGGGGGGAGCGAGGCACAAAACGACAGGGAACAGCATCTTAATCGTCGTCTTGTTTGCTTTCTCTTCCGCACGCTGCTTCGCATGTTCTCGCATGCCGTCTGAAAACTCCGTGACAGCTTGAGCAACGTGGGTTCCTGTTCGTTCCGCCTGACTGACAAGACTTGCCAACGAACTCACATCTTCGGCTTCCATTCTCTTGGCAAATTCTTTCAATGCTTTCGTCATCGTATCCGCATCTGCATGACGCCGGACAACTTCGAGTTCGACAGCAATATCAGGATGGAAAAACTCAATCTCACGTGAAACTTTGTATAGAGAATCACGCAGGGGAAGACCGCCAGTTAGGCACATCCGAACAACATCGAGTGCATCGGGAAGCCCTTTCTGCACTCGGCCAAGTCGTGCTTTCGCTTGCATACTCACGATCAGCCGAGGAACGATGTACGCAAAAACGATCGCACCAAGAGTGATGTACAGGATTGTTTGAGGTAGATCTGTTGTCGGAGGGGCCGCAACTGCCATTCCACCACCGACCACCAAAAAGATGACGACAATGAAGTTTCTGGCTGCGAGATATTCAACCATCGCGTTGGGACTGTAAAAACCCGCACGCTTGAGATCGCGACTCAGGCTCTCAAACTCTCCCGACAATCCTGGGATAGCTCCAGCGAGAGAAAGTCGGAGCTTACTCACTTTGTATTTTGTAGTTCGCGGCCCTACTTCTGCAATGTTTCGAACTCGCTGACGAGCCCGAATGACCGTCATCCCTGCCAGCAAGACGACCAGGGACGATGCAGTAAAACCAATGATTGTTGCGATGTCGACAAAATTCATAATGCATCTTCCTGCGCAAATCTAATATTGGTCTTTACGTTCAGCCTCGTGGCGAACAGTCTCTGAAGTCGCGAAAGTGATGTCCACGGACACGTCAAGCATTCGAAATGCTCTAGGCTGAACGCTCTCAATCAAATATTTGTTTTGTCTTACTCGTGTTTTAAGCCTGAACCGACCAGTTACGTTTCGTTTTTCATGAGCATGAGAACCCACAACAATCCAGTGATTTCAAGAACCACTCCAACGATCATCAGTCCTCGTCCCAGCGGGTCATTCATCAGAATGTCGATATGCTCGGGATTCAAAATCATAATTGAGAAGAACGCAACCGGAGCAAGTGCAGCGATGATTGCTGTCGAAAGTCGCCCGGCTCCAGTGGTTGCCTGAATCTGTCCGTAGATTGCCAAACGATCACGAATCACAGTCGCCATTCTTTCAAGCGTTTGCGACAAGTGACCACCACTTTGACGTTGCACCATCAGCGTTGTGGCCAGAATGCGGACTTCAACCAACGGCAATCGATGAGCAAATGTTTTGATTGATCTGTCGAAAGAGGACCCCATATTCAAGCTCTGATTGAGTCGCCCCAACTCGCTGGAGATAATTCCAGTCGATTCTTCTGCACACAATTGAATCGCTTGTTCGATACTTTGCCCTGCCCGTGTTGCCCGAGCGAGCATGTCAATGACGCTTGGCAATTGCCGTCGAATTTCTTGCAACCGACGTTTTCGTTTCACAGCGAAGAAAAGCAACGGAAGAATCAATCCAAGAATCGATCCTCCGACTCCGTAGATAGGTTGATTTGTATAGACAGCAACTCCACCACCAAAGGCCAAAGCCGATGAGAGCAGGATCAAAAAACCAGTGACCGGACTGATCTCCAATCCGGACTCGATGATCAAACGGTCGAATCCTTGATCAATTCGCCCGATTGTCGTATTGCTTATCGGACGATCATAGACCGTTTGAACTTTACGAAGAGACTTCTTGGTCGTTTTCTCACGACCGCCATAAAGCAAATCTCTCAGCAGCATCCCAACGGCTGTTGCAACCATTGAAATTGAGCCAAATGCAACGATGGTGATTTCCGCTGATCCCACAGCTTTTCCTCACTTGTGACAGGCGTCAGTACGCCAATCTGCATTTATTGAAACTGGTTGAGTCGATCAACTTGATCATTTTCGAAATCAATATCGCGATCTGCCTCACGGATCGTCGCGATTCAATTGTCGAAACCCGCTCGCCACAGCAACCGACGGAGCAAACTGCTCTAAGACCGGACAGAAACACGGCGTTTATCGAACAGTTCGTCCGGCAAGCGAACTCCAGCTGCCCTGAGTTTCGACAGACACTTCGGTCGGTATCCAGTGAAGTAAAACTCACCTTGTGCCACACCTAATTCATCGACACCTGTCTGCTCAAATCCGAAGATATCTTCCAGATGAAATCCACCTTCGCGGATACTTACGATTTCCGAAACCTGCATAACCCGTCGAATCCCACCTTTCAAACGTGCGAGATGCACGATGAGTGAAATTCCGGAGTTGATATATTGCCGAACGACAGGAATTGGCAGGTCGTACCCACTCATGGCAACCATCAATTCAAGTCGACTTAAAGCATCAAGTGAATCGTTCGCATGAATCGTGGTCAGTGAGCCTTCATGACCTGTATTCATCGCTTGAAGCATGTCGAGTGCTTCCGCACCTCGGACTTCCCCAATGATGATTCGGTCAGGACGCATTCTCAAACTGTTTCGAACCAGTGATCGTTGCGTGATCTCGCCTGTCCCTTCATTATTGGGCGGCCGAGTCTCCATGCGGACAATGTGGCGGTTCTGAAGTTGAAGTTCAGCAGAATCTTCAATAGTCACCACACGTTCATCTGACGGGATGAATTGCGTGAGTGCATTAAGAAGAGTCGTTTTCCCTGCACCGGTTCCTCCTGAAACCAGGAAGCTCACACGAGCGTCAATGGCAGCCGAAAGAAACTCAACGATGTCTTGCTGGACGGTGTTGTTATTGACCAGATCGTCAATCCGCATTGGATTCCGACCAAATCGACGAATGGACAATGAAGGCCCATCCAACGCCATCGGGGGGATGACCGCGTTGATACGCGAACCATCCGGCAACCTGGCGTCAACCATTGGGCTGAGTTCGTCGATTCGACGTCCAACTCGGGAGACGATTCGTTGAATGATGCGAATGAGATGTTTGTCATCCGCGAAGATGACATTTGACTCCTCGAGTCGCCCATGTCGTTCGACGTAAACCGTGTGAGCATTGTTGACCAGGATGTCGCTGACCGCGTCATCTCTCATCAGTGCTTCCAAAGGTCCCAGCCCGAAGACTTCATCAAAGAGTTCGTCCAGCATCCGTTCCCGGTCTGCCGTCTCAAGATCGACCTTCTCTTCAACGAGAAGTTCCTTTGAGATTTGACGAACTTCCTCGGAAAGCTCATCGTGGGAAACGTGTGCCAGCATCGACAAGTCGAGTTCGTCAACAAGCCGCTCATGGATTTTGATTTTCAACTGCTGAAAAGCAAGTTCCTGTTCGTCAACCAGAACCTCGCCGTCGGCGGGATTGAGCATCATCGTACGTGATTGCATCAGAGACATTTGCAAAATCCTTTGCGCAAAAATGGAATATCAAATCCAAGGGGCAAGAGCCCTACGAGCAACCCTGAAAGTTGTAATCAAATCAGGGTTGCGAGATGCGTCAGCCACTATTAAGGAAGATAATCCAAAGAGACATTTTCCTGATTTCGTCGAGTCGGAACGCGACCGGCGATCGGAGTCTGAACTCGCTTACCAGTTCGAAGGACTGCCGACTTGTCTTCTGCATGCTCTTCGAACTCAACAACTTCTCGGCTTCCACCGCGGTAGAGAGTCAACTGCTTCTTGTCAGGGTTAGCTTCCAATCCCAAGAGGTCGTCCATTGTGACTCGCTCTGAAGCATCTTCAAGAACAAGGTTCATCGAACCGAATTCGGCACTGCTGCTTTTTGCAGATGAAGCCGAAGATGAGCTTGAAGCTGAACTGGCTGCAGAATTCAGATTGGCAGCACTGTTGAACATGACTTGTTCTAAGTTCTCGAGCTTGTTGCGTTGGACTTGGTTATCGAGGTTGACTGGAGCGAACTCAAAGTTCCCAAAGTCATCAGGATTTCGCAGCGTCAGTGAAATTTCACCGTGACCTTCAACAACCTTCAACATTTTCGCTTGAGCTGGTGTCACAGCAAGAGTGACACTCCCGTCATTTGAAAATTCGATTCGCTTTCCAGTAAGCACAGATTTTTCCAGGGCAAGAACTTCGACCTGCTCCAGCAACGTCATTGTCACACTGGGTCGTTCCCCTTCTGGGTTGGAACGAAACAGAACATCCACAATTGAACCAGGATCTGCGAAACCAGTGATTGCTCCAATATTTTGGATTGGCACTGTTACCGCACGGAAACCAGGCTGTAACCGATCGACTACACCCGGACCAAATCCTTCGCCGTAGAAATGCTCTGGTAAAAAGAGGCTCCCCTTAGGCATATCTTGATTCAGCATCCGGTCAATGACATAGTTCGTGTTTCCGATGAACGGCTGTCCAGCGTATTTCGACTTTGCAAATTCCTCTGGTGTAAATTGGTGGATCACAATGTCGTGAAGTGAGATTTCACGACCTTTTTCGAGGTCCACACTCGCAATGGGAACGATGATCTTCTTTGGACCAGTCTTCAACCCAATATCCGAGAGTGGGGGAAGCTTTGGTTGATTCATTTGTTGCCGCACCAAAAATGCGCCGCCAAGACCAACCAGGATCGCAAATATGACGACCGTCATGGTTCCGGGACTAACACGATTCATCCTAAACTCCAGTTGTTCCAGTCAATACAAGGCGAAAATTGCGTCATGCAGTGTATCAGCGACCTGTTCCACAGGTTGCTATGTTCTCAAAATTACGGCCCGAACGGATTATTTTCACCACCAACAACCGGTGCTCCGAAAGCGTCTTTTTCAGACCCAATCAGACTTAAATCCTCATTAATCACCATGCTACCTGGTGCTTGATTAGCCACATCTTCCGGCCGGTCACCCGGCTTATCATCGTATCGTGAGTCCCCTGGCCCGAGTGGATCGTCACAGTTAACGCCCATGCCTGAAACCCTGTAACAATACGATTGGTCGAGTCGTTCAAGCGCAACCCCCACGTCACCGAACTCTTGGACGAGTTGATCGCGATAAGTCGAAAATCCGACAATCATTCCGATTGTCACCACGGTCATCAGGAACAGGTACTCCACTGAATGCACCATGCCGCAATCGTCGGCGAATAGTCTCTGACATCTTTTGAGCATCTACTTCGGTCCTTTCATTCAGGTTTAGAAGGACAGAACAAATCCCGTGCCAGAACAGAGAGGAATCTGGATTGAAGAACTTTCAAGACCTTCGCCCGGTGAAAAGGCTGGAAACAACGATGGCTCAATGAATTAGGACGACCCGTTTCCCACACCAGATAGAATGTCTCTTCTGTAAACGCTGGTTTTCAATTCTGAGTCCCTTTACACTTCAAGACACATAGAGCATCTTTCGAATTGGTTTGCAGGATCTGCCTCGTGGCGAACAGCATTTTTACTAGAGAAATGCGTTATTCACGGGCAAACGGTAGAGCAAACTGCTCTAGCCGGAGCTTGAATCAGAACCGATCCGACCTCACGATGCTGAGGGCCTGAGTTCACCGTTTGAGATGTGAAACCCAGGATTCCGGGGACGTTTTTAAGAGGCGTGAAACCACATTCATGGCATCACACTGAGGAGTCGAATCAGCAAACCAGATTCGCCCATCCTTCCCCAAAGTCACAACTTCACCATTCCGATTCAGTATGCGCTTGAGAGTCGCTGGACCAATCGCACGTCCCCGTCCGTCCAGTACATGCACAGTCTGAGAGTCAGGACGAATGAGAAATCCGACATCGACGTGAGCGTCACGAACTTCGCAGCGAAACATTTCAGCCTGAAGCGGAAAGTCTGATGAAGAAAAATTCAGTTCGAGAAAATTGATCTCACAGCCAATTTCAAACAGGATCGTTCCCAAAATCTGCATCGTCAGTGGATCACCACATGCGAGCGCAATGCGAAGCGGTTTGCAATCATCGAAAAGTTGGCGGACATGCTGTTCATAGCGATCAAGTAAGGAAAATGCCTGATAGTTCCCTGCATGACGACTACTTCGACTCGCAGGAGAATTGAGCCGAGTCAATAGTGTCGTTAACTCTCCAGGGTGAGCCCATTCTCGACCATCCCCATCGAGGATGTCCAATCCATTGACGCCATCAACCCCGTTACCGCCGGTGACAAAAATTCCTAAGTCGGCGCGGAATTGAGAAATTGCAAAATCAAAGCAGGCTCGGCTGGTCTGTCCCAAGTCGATGATCTCGCATCCAGACCTTTTCAAAACAGAGACAACCCCCACTGCCAGATCCGCTGAAGAAGGCCGCCAATCGTAAGCCACGAGAACATGGAGAGCAGAATCGCTCAGTAAAGTTGTGGAACTGTCGGCATATTCATCATCGACACTCGATTCAGAGCCGTGATTTAGCGCAAAAAGCTCAACGGCATGCTCCACAAGTTTTGAAATCACAGGCCGAGTGATCTCGTTCAGATAGAGACCTCTGATCCCGACTCCTCTGTCAAGAAACCCTAAATACTGCGACACCTGCTGACTCTTTTTGTCAGCTCGATTGACTTTTTTTGACACTTCACAAGGAAGCGTTGCAGTATCAAATCGATGCTCGCAATTTGAACAAGCGTCGTAGCCAGAAGATAAACGTGCCAGATGGACCGATTTCGAAATAGGCTGCGTCTCTCCAGGACAGAGATAGACCTTCCCGATCGGGATTGGTTCTGATTGCTGGTCGCTTCCATCCATGGAATGGTATTGCCTGTTGAAAGGTGGATGAATGCATGATCCTACGAGTACACCTCTCCCCCCGTCAATCGGAACCATCAGCCTTCCCGACTTGCCAAGTTTGCAAACCAATTTGCAGCTTGCGTCAGAGATGTAATCCGTAGCCTGCTGGAGAGTCAATCACTTCATCGGTATTGTAATTACGCACTTTGCGATCTACGCGCACTTCCAATTGTTGCTGAAATAATCGAAATTGCTCTTCAGCTTCGGCAGGAGACTCTGTCGTGTGGAGTTCAATGCTTTTCATATCGTCTGCATGACATAACCGAAGATGGTACACGTACGAGAGACTTGAAGAGTTTGACTTTCGAAGAGTTGTGACCTTCATTTGAAGTCGAAATCGATTCAGCGGCTCTTCCCAACGTTTTTCTCCCCAAGGGCGAAGTGTCGCTTCTTCAACTGTTTGATTGGAGATGATCGTTTGAATCGTCGTGAACAGGTTCAACAGCCCCCACGTAAAAATAGCCCCGACAATCATCAGGAAGAAGGCGGGGAAGGGAATCATAATCCAGATCTCATTCTGGACCAGAAAGATCAGCGAATAGAGTATCGCGATCAGAAACGGAAGCGAAAAGCCGCAGAGTGCGAGCCCGAAGCGTCGATTTGTTTCCATTCGTTCCGCTGGAAGCTCGGAAAGATCAAATCGATACTGACCGTTAACACAACGCTGCACACTTAACACTTTTTACAAACTCCCTATTGTCCAGAATCGCAGGACGTCCCAAGAGCAAATCCAGAGCATCTTTCGAATCGGTTGGCAGGTTCTTCTTCGTGGCGAACAGCATTTTTACTGGAGAAATGCGTTCTTCACAGGTACACGGTAGAGCAAACTGCTTTAAAAAGCTGCCTCTGATACGATCAACTGTGGGGTTGAAAACGAAAAACCCTGATGTATTAAATCAGGGTTTTTCGAGTGTCGTAGAAGTCAGACTGAGTCGCTCAGTTACTTCTTCTTGATATCAAAATCGAATGTTCCGCCACCTTCAGCGACATCTGCACTCTCAGGGGTTTGACTAGAGTCAGCGTAAACAGGGGCGAGATCATTTTCAGCTCCAGCATCTGCTGCCATTTCGTCGGGGCCAAGTGCTGTCCCATCTGGTTTCAAGAGTCGTGAAAACGTCACTCGGTATTTCCCAGCTGGAATACCTTGTTCTTCAGCAGAAACAGCTAAAGTGTATTTTCCAGCCTCATCCGTAGTTCCGCTGGCTGCAACTTGATCGGCTCCCGCGCCATCCGCCGGGACAAATGTGATGGAAACTCCTTTGGCAGCTTCTCCGTTGACTTTCACAGTTCCAGTAACTGGATTGAGTTTGAGTTCAGGCTTATCACTTCCTCCCCCACAACCCGACAGCATCCCTACAACACAACCAACAGCAAAAATTTTCTGCAGCACAGTCAGCATTAAAATACTCCAAGATCTTTAATCGAAGAAGCGGGTGGGACTCAAAGTCCCACCCGCAGAAAACGCTAGAGCAATTGGCGATTAGAACTCACCAACAGGCTGACCATCCGCAATGTACCCAAGTCGTTCTCGGGTTGTGCCGTCAATGTTTTCGCTGATGAATCGAACAGCACCATCCCCTAAGAGAACATGTGCTCCACCGGTGTGCAAACTTCCGACAGTCGACCAGTCTCCGAGACGACCAACAATCTCTGGTGTTCGTGTGAAGGGAGATGAATCCCAGCTACAACATTTCCAGAAGTTAATTCCACGTGAGTACTGGAGATCGACTCCATGACCAACCCACTTCGAATATCCCCAAGCTTGGGGTCTTCCGTTCCAGGTTTGTCGGGTTGTTTCCGCAACGACAACCGTATTACTTGATCCATCTCGCAAGTCACGAAACTTTGAACAGCCATCGTGTCCGAATGCTCGACGTGTTGTGCGAGAGTCAGACAACCAGTTGGGACACCACGATGATGTTCGTCGAACATTAAAATCGTAGTTTGTGTAAGCACCGAACTGACTACTTGTTGCTCCGATCGCGTAGTTCACGTCTGTGGTACTATTGTATTTCTCCGGTCCATCATCAGATGGGCACATGAACATCGGAATGATTGTTGAAACGACAATATCGTTGGCATTCCCAGGTTCACCAGGTAGTGGTCCTGTATAAGTTCCACCGGCACGTGCAGTTGCTGCAGCAAGGTCAAAGTCAAACTGATTGTAAAGTGGTGCTTGCTCAATGAATGGAAGCATCAAAAGCCATCCACGATGGTTCAATGAATGCCCCGTTCCAACTGCTCCTGAAGTACATGAACTACTATGTGACACTGAATAAGGAAAAACGCTGTGTGTGTCGTGATAGTTATGTAACGCAATCCCGATTTGCTTCATGTTGTTCTTACATGTTGACCGCCGTGCTGCCTCGCGAGCCTGCTGGACTGCGGGTAGAAGAAGAGCGACCAGGATTGCGATAATCGCAATCACAACCAGCAACTCAATGAGTGTGAAACCACGTCTCGATCGCGCTAACATTAGATTTCTCCAAGAAGTAAAAAATGAAGGAATGAAAATTCCTGTTCTCAAGAAATTGAGAGGATTCGATAGGAATGCTAACTCTATGGTATCAACGAACACTCATCCGTCAATGTTTATCCTAGCCTTATTTGAACCAAATCGGGCCTTCAGTGAGGACTTCTTGGTACATATTTTGGGCTTTTGAGGATAAAGACTTCAATCGGTCGGGAAATTGTTGGGAAACGTCCATTTTTTCGGAAATATCTTCTGAAATATGATACAGCTCGAAATGGTCCAATTTTGAGGCCTTCAGCAGGGGAACAACTCCTCGCTTCAATGATCCCCCGACAGGCATATTTGCAGGACCATCCCAGCGGGCAACAACTTTCCAATCCCCTTCACGCAGTGCGACTTGACGATTCCCAGTGCCCCCGAAGTAATGCCAAAACAGTGGTTTTTGACGCTCGACCTGCTTGCCGATTAACAAGTTTGTGAGGCTTGTCCCGTCGAGTGGTTTTGACTTCGGCACGTCCACGCCTGCAAGCTCGCACAAGGTTGGCAGGAAATCGACACCACTGACAGGCTCAGCTGACGTCTGTCCCGCTTTAACCTTTTCTGTCCAGCGAATGATTCCCGGAACACGAATTCCTCCCTCATAAACATGGAGCTTCATCCCTCGCAGGGGACCAGAAGATCCATGAGAGCGCCAGGCACTTTTGTAGCGATTCAGCGTCTCCGGACCATTGTCAGAAGTGAAGATCACCAGCGTTTCCTCATTGATCTTCAATTCGTCGAGCTTCTCCATCATTCGCCCGACTGCGGAATCCATGTTGGTCACGTTGGCGTAGTAAAGTGCTTCCCCCCTCTTTTCCGCATCGGGATAGGCTGCAACCATTTCGTCGGGCGAATCAATCGGTTCATGTGGTTCATGAAAACAGACAAACATGAAGAACGGATTTTCACTCTGCTTCCGTTCTTCCAGCCAGTCAATCGCCTCATCTGCTACGAGTTGACAGGAAAACCCCTCCTGATCCCCTACCTCTGTCCCATTCCGCACAAAATTTTTCGGGTTTTTATGTGTGGGGCTCGCATTGTTTTGAGTTGCGAACCAGTGGTCGAATCCGTGATCGTTGGGTTGTGTTTGGTCGGGATGATTGAACTTGCCGTTGAGATGCCATTTTCCGACATGGCAGGTATCGTAATTTGCAGCCTTCAGTAATGTCGCAATCGTTTTTTCATCCCGCTTCAGATTCATGGGATTCCCTTCTGCGATCCAGGAATAGATTCCGGTCCGCGACGGGGTCCGACCTGTCAGTAAGCCAGCTCGGGCGGGAGAGCAGAGTGGAGAGGCGGAATAACAATCTGTTAACCGAATTCCCTGCGAAGCAAGCTTGTCCAGATGCGGAGTGCGAATCGATTCGCTTCCGTAACATCCCAAGCCTCCATATCCGAGGTCATCACACAGGATGACAAGAAAATTGGGGCGGTCGCTCCCGAAGAGAGATTGTTGCGACCATCCCAGCAAAACGATTGTCGCCAGCAACACGCGATTGAACATAAACTCGCTCCACTGAATCTGTACTAAAGCAGTTTGCTCTCCATGTGCCCTTGAAGAACGCGTTTCACCAGCGAAATTGCTGTTCGCCACAAGTCAGGACACGAACACCAACTCGAAAAACAAGAAATGAAAGAAAGAGTTCCAAGGACTTCATTGCGTCAACTCACTATGAAATCACATCAACATGACAAGCCCCTCCAGACTACGTAAGCGTCCGTAAACAGCAAGAACGTGAGCTGCGGAGTGCATTTCCGGTTCGATCGTCACACTGACATGGCGTCCGCCAGCGGTAGTCCGAGTCGAGAATGAAGGTTCAACCCCTTCTTCGAGTTCGGCCAGTACAGCAGCGAGAACACGTCCGACAAAGGAATCGTCAACTGAACCGATCACTTTGAAACGATATTCACATGGAAAGGTATGAGTCGATTCCAATAGTTCTTCGTCTGGGAATCCTTCAAGCATCGTAATGTTTCTTCTCTCAAAGACAGTCAGAACTGCTGACAGAACTCCTGAAGTCGTTTTCATCCATGAGCATGACGAGTTCGCAGTCAGGCTTTGTCACAGTTCTTTAAGTTTTACTGGATAGTTTTTTATCAATGCCAGCTCTCTCCTCGCCAGCAGAACAGGAACCCGCTCTTCCCGGAGTTACGAGAAGAGCGGGCGGTTATGGCGTCAGCTCGCGGCCGTACTGCTCTAGTGAAATCGAATCACTGGGATCGTCAGCATGACTCGCTCTTCAGCCAGGAAGTCGAGCTGAAGAAGTGCCTCTTGAATCATTTCCACTCGCAGCGGATCAAGTTGTTGAAGCGTCGGTGTCAATGCAGACCAAATTCCCAGCGATAGTCGCTTGTCGTCGTCGCTCTTTGGTGGTGCAAGATCCTCTACCAGAACTTCCATGAAGTTTTTGGCACGAGGAACAGTTCGAACTTCGTAATCTTTGAGATCGAGGTCTTTGACGAGGTAATCAATCGCGTCATCTAACGAACCGAGTTCGTCAACCAGACCTAACTCAAGCGCCTGTGCTCCGGTGTACACTCGACCGCCGGCAATCTCGTCAATGTCTTTGCTGAGCTTGCCTTCACGTCCTGAAGTGACGTGCCCTTTGAAAACTCCATAGATCGAATCCATCCACCCTTGGAGTTCATCGCGATCTTCATTACTGAAAGGCTTTGATGAGTGAAGGAGATCTGCCTTGTCACCACGCTTGATCGGTTCAAAATTGATTCCGACTCTGTTCCACAGTTTTGCAGTCGCCAGTTTCCCTGCAACCACACCGATAGAACCTGTGATGGTGCTCGGATTCGCAAAGATACGATTTGCTCGACAGGATACATAATATCCGCCACTAGCTGCATAGTTGCCCATCGAAACGACTACTGGCTTTTTCTTCTGGAGTTCCGTGATCGCCTGCAACATGATTTCCGAAGCCGTCGCCGATCCCCCCGGAGAATTCACGCGTAGAATTACGCCACGGATTCGAGGTTCGGCAGCGATGGAATCCAATGCTTTTCGAATTTCTTCGCTGAACGCTCCCTCCGTTGCCCCGAACGGAGACGCCTGTTTTTTGCCCAAGTAAATCGCCCCGTCAATGTGGACAATGGCGATCGCATCTTTTGTGGAACGACGTTGCTTCGGTCCCGAGAGAATTTCTGCCCAAAGCTGCAAGGCTGCAAAAGGATTGTTGAGATCGATTTCTTTACCGGTCTTTTTACCGTATTTTTTGTCAAACTTCACAGTCACCCCATGAGTCTTCTTGATGAATGACGTGAGTTGCTCTCGCGTGAAGACTTCATCAGTCAGCCCGGCCTCTTTCGCGGTCTCAGCTGAATAGAGTCCTTTGTTGATCCATTTCTCGACCTGCGCGTCGTCAACTTTTCGACCTTGAGAGATGCTGGACTTCAAACCAGCATAGATCCCGTCGTACAGCCATTTGCTCATTTCCTGAGACTGCTCACTAGGCCCTTTGCGCATGAACATCTCGGCAGCACTTTTATAATCGCCGCACGTCAGGAAGTCTGGCTGGACCTGGAGCATGTCGAGCAGGCCCCGCAAATACATTTGCTCACCATAGATCCCGTTGATCCAGACATCTCCAGTTGGCGAGACACAAATTTTCGTCGCTCCGCTGAGAGTTGCGTACGGCGCTGTTTTCAGCGAATCAGCGTGAGCGTAGACAGGCTTTTTTGCAGCAGTCTCTCGAATCGCTTCAGCGATTTCCTCAGATTGTGCATGCCCTACAGAACTCGCTCCCAAAAGCACAACAGCTGCGACGTCTGCGTCTTCGCTTGCCTTTTTAAGACGTCCTGTGAAAGATCGGAGTGACTCATTTCCGATGCTGCCAAAGATCGGATCGTCCGGGGTCGGTTTATCTGTAATGGCTCCTCCCAGATCAAAAACCGCCACAGTGCCTGGTTCTTTCTTGTCGTCCTTGTCCTTATCTTGAGCGAAGCAAGGAGTGAGCAGGGTCACACTCAGTAGTGAAAACGTCGTAATAAGGGTTCGCATCCGAAAATCCATTTTTATCTTTCTCCAGAAAGGCAACTTCGTCGAGCTGAAGCGGGAAAATTCTAGGAACACGTCCATTGATTGTGTTCCAGATGATATTGTGAGCCAGACTGTATCAGCTTGACAACCGCTGAGCACTCGGATTTTATCGCGAGTGAAAGAAACCGGCTTTTTAGAACCAGTCCGAAAACCTCTGGAATCGTCGCTTTCCTCAACGTTTGAGAGAGCAATTTCAAGTTTCAGGACCAGCTCTAGTAAAATGGTTCCCTCTTCATTCGTCGAGCCTGGTAAAGTCTTAGCAGACAATCGGTTGAGAGAAGAATCTCGAGGTTTTCCACGAATTCCAGATCCCCATAGACTGCACACTAAGTAGTCCGGGACCATGTAGTCCGGGACCATTGTCCCGGACCAGCCAAAGAGAACAGTGTCCAGAACGACAGGTCTGTCATCTCTAATCGCTCGCAATCATGAACTTCTATGAGCATCTTTGGGAAGGAGACCAAATATTGGATTCAGGTCGTTCTATTTGAAATTCGAATTTCATATCATTTCACCTTGGTCCCTCAATTCTGAACAGCTCTGACAGAACTGTTGATACAGTGCAGTTGACACAATTGCCGCCGAAACAGCTGTGATTGAACTGATCATCAATCACAGGTTCGGAGCTTTCATAGAGGTCAGTACCCTTTCACTTTTGTCCAGCGGCCTGAACTGGACATCATTTTTAAGTTGCGGTCTTTGAGACTGCGTTTCGATATCTGAAAGACTCTGTTGATGTGGGAATCACTCCGGGGACACCAAGCACAAATTGAAATGTTTCGGCGCGCCATTCAGCGAAACCGAACGGCTCATGCCTATCTGTTCGTCGGTCCGTCCGGGATCGGCAAGAAGTTGTTCGCTCGCAATATGGCACAATCTCTCTTTTGCGAACGTTGCCCAGACAGCGACTTCAATGCTTGTGGAGAATGCTCGTCGTGCAAACAAATCCAAGCTGACACACATCCAGATTTGTTGGCGATTGGTTGCCCTGAAGGAAAGCGGGAACTCCCTATTGAGCTACTCATCGGGTCTCGCGAACAACGTGGACGAACCGGGTTATGTCATGAGCTGGCTCTCCGCCCGATGTCCGCCTCGCGGCGAATTGCCATTATCGATGATGCCGAAACCATGAACGAAGCAAGTGCGAACTCACTTCTTAAAACACTTGAGGAGCCGCCACCAGGAGTCATTCTGTTTCTCATCGCTCCTGATACAGATCCCATATTGCCAACGATTCGGTCACGATGTCAAACTGTCCGTTTTTCGACGTTAAGTGAACAAGACATCGAAGAGTTGCTGATTGAAAACGAAGACGTTCAGAACGAAGCGCAGGCAAAATCGATCAGCCAGTTTGCTGAAGGAAACTTGACAACTGCACGGCAGTTGCTGGATACCGGACTGCTGCAATTGAAAGCGACTGTCGAAAACTGCCTGAAGGAAACTCCCGTCAACAGTCTGCGTTCAGTGAAGGCCATCAATGCGGTTTTCGAAGAAATTGGGGGCGACACTTCTCAACAACGACAGAACATGCGCTGGGCCAACCAGTTTTGTATCGACTTCCTTCGCCGAAGTCTCCGAGAAACGTCTGATCCAACAACTTCAGATAAACTCGCACTGATGATGGACCGCTGTTTTGAAGCGGAGCAGCACTTGAAACAGACAATGGCAATTCCGTTATGCCTCGATTCGTTGTTTGATGACCTCGCTAGAATCTCCAGAACGCCTGTTCCAGTTTGATTCACGATTACCGATCCGAGCGTATTTCTTCACTTTGACACTCCACTCAAAGCAAGCGATGCCGTATCATGCTGGCAGCGAAAAAAGTCAACATCTTGACTCGTGCCGCTCGACATCACTTCCACACTCCTTCACATCCACCGCAGAACGTCCATGACTCAACGGCTCATAACAGATCTTTCAAGAGATGAACTGCTTGCATGGGTTGAAGCGACCGGGAATGCCTCTTACCGCGCAGACCAGATCCGTCGTTGGACTTACGGAAAACGCGTGTCGTCATTTGATGAAATGCACGACATCCCTGCGACGCTCAGAGCAAGCCTCGCCGAGGACTTCACATTCTTCGCATCGAAAATTGTGCGGCATCAAGTCTCTCAAGATGGAACAGAAAAACTTCTGCTGGAAATGCGCGACGGTGAGAACGTCGAATGCGTCTTGATGCGAGAAGAGAAGCGACAAACGGTTTGTGTGAGCACTCAGGTCGGATGTGCGATGGGCTGCGTCTTTTGTGCCAGTGGACTCATGGGTCTAAAACGCGACCTTACAACCGGCGAAATCCTCGATCAAATCTTGAGACTCGATCGCCTGCTTTCTCTTGAAGAGCGAATCACCAACGTGGTCATCATGGGGATGGGGGAACCATTAGCAAATTTGAAAAACCTGATTCCCGCTCTCCTGACGCTCAACGAGAAGGGAGGCATGGGACTAGGCGCACGCAGGATCACGGTCTCCACTGTCGGACTTCCCGAGAAGATTCACGAACTGAGCGAAATCAATATCCCGTTCAATCTGGCGGTTTCACTGCACGCTCCGAATAACGATTTGCGAAACGAAATCGTCCCCGTGAACAAAAACATTCGCCTGGAAAGAATCTTGCAGGCTGCTGATCATTACTTCGAGAAAACGGGTCGCCGGATCACTTATGAATATGTTTTGCTCTCCGGTGTCAACGATGCTGATGAGCACGCCCGCGAGTTGGGAGAGTTACTCACTCACCGCAACGCTCATGTGAACCTGATTCCAATGAACGATGTTGCTCCCCTCTCTTTAACGGCTCCATCTGCTCCAAGAACAAATCAATTCGTCGAAACGTTGAAATCCTGGAACGTAAACGCCACTGTGCGTAAACGAAAAGGAGCGGATATCGATGCCGCATGCGGTCAATTGCGACTCGAACAGGAATCTGGCGGCGACCCCAACTTACACGCTCTCGAAATCAACTCTTAGGGCAACTTGCAGCACTGCCTGCCTTGTAAGACACGAACATCAGTTCGAAAAATGCGATAGTGCCGAGACGCGTCGAATCAAGTTCAATGGAGTATGAGACTGGATGTGGCAACTGAGTGTTCAAGGACCTGAGCCTAGACAACGTTGGAAGCAACGCTTGGAAAATCGCCGCTCGTACACGGTTGGACGCGAGCAGCAATGCGATCTCCCAGTGATTTGGGAACCGCAACTTTCCCGCCAACATTTCTCTTTGAAAGTCGAGCGAGAGACAGTCACTCTGTCCGTTTCTGAAGGTGCGCAAAACCCTGTCTTCCACCAAGGGGAACAAATTCAGCCAGGAACACATGTCGCACCAGAAAAATTTGTGGTCGGCAAGACTGCTTTTTACCTGAATAAAATTTCACCGACTTCCAACTCGCCCGATGCACCATTTCAAGAGTTGACCTTTTCAAATCAAGAGTTGCAGAAAGTCGAGTTTGCTGATGCCGATCGTCGTCTGGAGGCACTCGCACGTTTGCCTGAAGTAATCAACGAGTCCGCTTCCAAAGAAGAGTCCGCCTCGAAATTGATCTCAGTCATTCTCGCCGGGATCCGACACTCCGAAGCCGCAGCCGTTGTTTCTCTCGACTCGAATCGCCAAATGGACATCCACGCCTGGGAACGTCGAAACGAAACGGAAGGAGTCTTCAAACCGAGTGCTCGACTTCTGAGAGATGCGATCGACGGAAAACGGTCGGTCCTTCATGTTTGGGAGAACAGCAATGAAGTTGGCCAGCAATATACAATGGCAGCGGAGTTTGACTGGGCATTTTGTGTCCCAATACAGGTTTCTGAGCGTGAGCCGTGGGGGATCTACGTTGCAGGTCAGCTCGACACTCCTTTTCTCGAAGGGGGGCATCTGCGGCAGAACATTCAGTCCGATGTCCGGTTTGCACAACTGGTCGGCGAGGTCATCAGTTCATCGCAGCGAATGAACCGGATGGAAGGACAATTATCAGTTCTTCGCCGATTCCTCTCACCGCCGATCCTCAGAGCTCTGGAAGATACTGGACACAACCATGAGTTGAATATTGACCTACTGAAACCACGCGAGTGTGACGTGACTGTGCTCTTCTGTGACCTGCGAGGTTTTAGTCATCGCGCAGAAGAATCGGCCGATGATTTGACGGGATTGCTTGATCGAGTCAACGGAGCATTGGAAGTGATGTCGAGCGAGATTCTCGACCACGGTGGTGTCACTGGAGACTTTCTCGGTGATGCCGTTCTCGGTTTTTGGGGCTGGCCATTTAGCTCAGAGGATGCCCCCCTGAAAGCTTGCCGGGCTGCCTTGTCAATTCGGCACGAATTCACACGCATCCAACAGGAAGATGGTCATCCGCTACAGGACTTTCAAGTCGGAATTGGGATCGCTCACGGGCGTGCCGTCGCGGGACAAATCGGAACAAGCGGCCGTATGGCGGTCACCGTATTCGGCCCTGTTGTCAACCTGGCGAGCCGTCTGGAAGGCATGACGAAAAAACTCCGCGTCCCCATCGTCATGGATGAAGCGACAACACAGATTGCCCGCGAACGACTTTCAGAAGGCGAAGGTCGCGTGAGGAAACTGGCTCGAGTTCTTCCGTACGGTTTGGAAAATATTCTCAACGTCAGCGAACTTGTCCCTCCGGCAGGAGAAGATTCCGAATTGTCGGACGACCAGATTCGGGTCTATGAGAACGGTGTCGAACAGTTCATGAATGGTGACTGGGAAGAAGCCTACCGTTTGTTACACTCGATGCCATCGAGTGATCAGGCACAGGACTTTCTGTTGGCAATCATCACTCAAAACAATCGGCGGGCCCCTGCAAATTGGCGGGGAGTCATTGAGCTTCCTAACAAGTGAAAACGACTACTTTTTTGACGACTTTCTCAACAGTCAAAAAAGCTCGCTGAGACGCTTCACTCTTTCATTCATTTGTGGTTAAATCAATTTTCTATGTTCATTTCAAGTTGAGTGGTCTCACTCGAACCTCATTGGTCACGGCCATCTCAGACTCTTTTTCATAAAACAAATCCTCCTCGTGAGGTTGATATAATTATGATCCACTACACGTGCGATCTGTGCGGATGTCCAATTAGTTCAGAACGGTACGAAGCCAAAATTGAAGTGGCTCCTGTACACGATCCGGATGACATTTCCTCAGATGACTTAACAGCTGACCATTTGCAACTCATTGCAGATGAAATTGAAGCGATGGAATCAACCGGAGAATTCGAGCTGGAAGAGACTGGCGCCAAAAAATTGAATCTCGATTTCTGCGGAACTTGCGCGCAACGATTTCTCAGATCACCGCTGAACCTTTCTCCTGGTCATCGAGTAAAATTCAGCAACAATTAAGAATCTTGCAAGAGTCATGCCCGGTCATTCCCATGCTCTCAGAATATGCCCTGTCGCTTAGATGTTGTGAGAGCTGATGTGAACGCTCACGTCACGATCGAAAATCGATGCCACTTTCAGAAGTGACGATTTCGTGATCAATACGATGTGAGTGATTAAAAATCTCCTCGGGTGTCGACTCTCGAGGAGAGAGGTTCAGTTTTCTCACCTCAATTTCACGCCCAGAGCTTCACATTCGGTCTCGTGCCAAGCAGTCTACGAACCTGTGAAAGCAAGCTTCACAGTCACCAAAGGCTATTAATTCCCCTGAATCTGATAGGATGAACAATCTTACATCGTTGACTTCTTCTGACTGGTTTCAATCATGGCGTTGCGCGACTTAGTCAATCAGGAATTGATACAGCTCACTCAATCGGGATCTGTTCCAGCGACTCTCTCAGCGACCGATTCATCCGGAATTGTCATCACGCTGGAAGTCACAGCGATTGACTCCATGAGCGTAGAACTGATGGAACTCTCACTCTTTGTTCCACAACTACAAAATGCAGCCTTTGATGTTCTGAAACAGTGGTCAATCGATCTCAGTCAGCGGATCACATACCTTTTGGAGAACATCGGGCCACTTGAATTCGACCCGAATGCCGGACAGGTTCTCATCCGGTCTTCTCCTCCGGGGCAACTTCCTCACGGAACTCAATTCTACGAAATCATGCTTTCTTCCTCAGGAAACGGGACATTCACTCTCCGTCGATACAAATCCATCCAAGGAACACCGGGGCGCGATCAAGTCGAAATGCAAATGACGATTGAAGTCCTGCTAAGACTCATTGACGACCTCGTCGACACGATTCCTTAGGCTACTCCCCCCGCAAATCTATTTGTCCCGCCGTCTACTTGTTCCGTAGTCGTTTATTGGCCCGGTTAACGACTGTGTCACTGCTCCGTCTGTGTTCAAATCGTGAATTTCGCTTTCGCCGAATCCACGATTTAAACACATGTTTGTCAGCGAGATCATTGTGGCCCGATGCCTCTGATTTGAAACGTGCCGATCCAGTTCCGACAAGAGACTGGATCATTTCCAGCAAGGCATGCTAAATTTGACGGCCATCGACCTTATTCAAAATTGGATCATGCTCATGTTGCGTCTGTTTTTCGTTTCATCTTTGTGTTGCTTACTGATCTCAGCGACCGGGGCGGCTGAGGAGAAAATACTCGAACGCGTTTCCCCATCCGCAGTCGGCATGGATGAAGCTCGACTGGAACGAATTGATCGCGTGGTAGCGGATGGCCTGCGTCGTGAAAACATGCCGGGATGTGTCGTACTGGTGGGGCACAAAGGGAAAGTTGTCTTTGAAAAAGCGTACGGTTTCCGGCAACTGAAACCGCAACGAGTCCCTATGACACTCGATACAGTTTTTGATCTGGCCTCGCTGACGAAACCGGTTTCAACCGCGACGAGCATCATGATGCTCATCGAACAGGGCAAAATTGATGTCAATGCCCCCGCATCAAAGTACCTTCCCGAGTTCACATCGCACGGAAAAGACCAGATCACAATCAAGCAACTTCTGACACACCAGGGTGGCTTGATTCCCGACAACTCGATCAAGGACTATCAAGATGGAAGAAAGGTCGCGTTTCAAAAAATTCACGATCTTTCTCTTCGTGCTGCCCCGGGTGAAAAGTTCATGTACACCGACGTCGGCTTTATTGTTCTAGGAGAAATCATCGAGCGGCTCAGCGGACAAACTCAGGACGAATTCACTCGCAAGAACATCTTTGGCCCGCTTGGAATGATGGAAACGGGATACACTCCAGCTGAACCACTCAAGGAACGGTCTGCCGTAACTCAAGAACGCAATGAGACGTGGATGCAAGGCGAAGTACATGACCCGAGAGCCTATGCAATGGATGGAATCGCAGGGCATGCCGGGTTGTTCTCAACTGCACAGGATCTTGCTCGTTACGCTCAAATGGTCTTAAACGGCGGGACACTTGCAGGGACGCGAATTTTGAAAGCAGAAACTGTCAAGGAAATGACGCAGCCGATCGAAGTCTCCAGTGGAATTCGTTCACTCGGCTGGGATAAGCAGACAGGTTACTCATCAAATAAAGGCGACCTGCTCAGTGATCAGGCAATTGGTCACGGTGGCTTTACCGGGACTGCATTGTGGATCGACCCTGGTCAGGACCTGTTTGTCATCTTTCTGAGCAACCGCGTTCATCCTGATGGAAATGGATCAGTCAATTCGCTCGCTGGACGAATTGCCACGATTGCAGCCGCTGCGATTGATTAATCAGAACTCCCTCTGCTTCCGAGCTGCGTGCCACCCAGAAAATTCGACTTCGCAATTTCTCTCCCGCCAAGTGGTCGAAGTCTGCCCGACCACTCGGCGAAAAATCTGCCAGTGAATTAAGTGAACAATTCGCGAATCGGGACACCGCCGTCGGTTGCGGGAATGGGACGAGCGCTGGCATAGAGCTCTTCGTGAGGGTTCGCTCCGAGTGAGGCGAGAATGGTAGCAAACAGGTCTGGAACCGAAACCGGTCGATCAACGATATTCATCCCGAGTTCATCCGTTGTCCCGATCGCTTGTCCGGTTTTCAGTCCCCCTCCGCCGAGCATTACAGTGAACGTTTTCGCATAGTGTCCACGTCCTCCTAAACTATCGAAGCTGGATGGGCGACCAAATTCAGAAGCGATGACCAGTAGCGTTTTGTCGAGCAATTTTTTCTCTTCAAGGTCTTCGATGAGTGCAGAGAAAGCATGATCCAGACTTTGGATGAGCAAGTGCTGATATTTCTGCCCTTCGCGGTGTGTATCCCACCCTGTCCCGTTGACAAAATTCAAATTGAACGAGACTTCCACAAATCGCGTTCCACGTTCGAGGAGCCTTCTGGCAAGTAAGCATCGCTGACCGAACTCATCACCATACCGTTCACGAAGATCGGCAGGTTCATTTTCCAGGTCGAAGGTGCTCATGAATTCCGGTCCGGAAAGCCGGAAGCCCTGCTCCATCGCTGCGAGATAATTCTTGATGATCGTTTCGTCTTCATGCTTGGCAGCATACTGAGAACGCATCTTCTCCAGCATTTGCAAGCGGCGTTTCTGCCGCTCATCCGTCACTCGATCCGGACGCGTCAGCCCCTTCGGGCCGGATTTGGTTTCAGTCAGATAAATATATCCGTGCTCCGCCCCCAAAAAACCTGGTTCCCTCGCAGGCGAGGGGTTGCCCATCAGCACGTAGTTGGGAACGAGGTCGTTGATAGGACCACGCATTTTCGAAACAAGCGATCCGAGTGATGGATAGACAACTGTTCCACTTGTCGGCCGACCGGTATGCATGCGGTAGGCTGCCGCGGCGTGCTCATCGATGACATCATGATGTACCGTTCTCACTGGCGCACAACGATCCATCAGCGGCGCCGTTTTAGGCATATGCTCACAGAGCTGAACTCCAGGAATTGCGGTGTCGATTGCCGGATAGGCAGAACCGGGATCTTTGAGTCCGTCCTTCGAAACACGCTTCGGATCGAAGGTGTCGACGTGGCACGATCCCCCACCGAGCCAGATCATGATGCAGTGCTCAGCTTTGCCACGAACCTCTTTTGTCGATTCATCAGCTTGCAAAGCACGAATGGAATTCGCTGCAGCTAACGCCGAAATCCCGGCAGCACTCGACTTCAGAACATCTCTTCGATTTATGAACATGCATGAATTCCCACAACAACGACCTAAGCGACTAGAGCAGTTTGCTCGACCGTGTGCCTGTGAAGATTGCATTACTCTAACGGCAATGATGTTCGCCACGAAGCAGGTCTCGCACACCAATTCGAAAACGGATCTGGCATGAGGAATCACTCATTTCAGATATTCGCAAACAGTTCCTCATCCTTTATGATTGTCAGTCGACCGTTACAGATCAAGGTCTGTCGATTTACAGTGCAGATTTCAGTTGGTTTTCAATTTTCGAAGTATCATAAACGCAACCGCCCCAAGTTCCGCCGCTAATCTGCTGTAGAAGTGCCCACAAGCGAGTCTCCGCGGAAAGGTCAGGATCGGCAGCCAAGTCATTTCTGGATTCTCTAGCTTCCAGAAGTTCAGCCCCCTTCTCTGGCGTGACTCGATTTTCCGGAGTTCCGATAAAATTGATCGTCCCGGTTAACTTTTGGCAGTCAATCTCAATTTCAATCAAGTCTCCATCTTGAAGCTTCGCGATGGGACCATTTGCTAACGCCTCCGGGCCGACATGACCGATACAGGCTCCTGTCGAAACGCCGGAAAATCTTGCGTCGGTGACGACAGCGACTTCCTTCCCCCAGGGCAGAAACTTCAAAGCGGAAGTGATTTGGTATGTCTCTTCCATCCCCGAACCCAGCGGGCCGCGACACATTAAAACCAATACGTCACCCGCCTGAACCTTACGGTCTCCGATTCCTTTCACAGCTTTGATCGCTTCTTTTTCAGAAGTAAAAACTTTCGCCGGACCAATCTTTCGGTAAACACCATCTTCATCAACGACGCTCGGATCGATGGCAGTGCTTTTGATGACGGAGCCTTCAGGAGCAATATTTCCAACGGGAAAAGTCACGGTACTCGTTAGACCTTTCTCTTTTGCTCGCGATGGTGGAAGAATCACATCGTCAGGATCAATTCCATCTTTCTCCTTAAGTAACTCTCGAAAGCGTTCTCTTCGCTCAGATGCTTTCCACCAGTCAAGGACTTCATTCAAAGACAATCCGGCGGGCGTCCTTGCGTCGAGTTTCAATAGGCCCAACTCTCGCAGATGCAGCATCACTTCAGGAACACCTCCTGCAAGAAACACGCGAACAGTCGGGTGACCGATCGGTCCATTCGGAAGGACATCCACAATTCTCGGAGTCGCTCGGTTAATTCGGTTCCAGTCTTCGACATCGGGACGCCGAATTCCCGCTTCAAATGCAACCGCAGGAATATGCAAAAGCAGATTTGTCGATCCACCAAAGGCTGCATGAACGACCATCGCATTGTGAATTGCATCTTCGGTGAGGATGTCTTGCATCGTCGTACCGTCTGCAATCATCTGCACCACTGCTTGAGCAGATCGAGTCGCTGCATCCGTCCAAACAGGTTGCCCCGACGGAGCCAAAGCAGTGTGAGGCAAACTCAAGCCCATCGCCTCCGCGACGACTTGAGACGTTGCAGCAGTCCCCAGGAATTGGCAGCCTCCCCCAGCGGACCCACACGCGCGACACCCCGCTTCGGCAGCCTCCAGAAGATCAATTTCACCATGGGCAAATCGAGCTCCGATTGTCTGAACTTTTCCAGCATCTTCGCCAACGGTCGGGGGAAGCGTGACACCTCCCGGGATGATGATGCAGGGTAAGCGATGTTGAGAGGCCAAGGCCATCATCGCTGCAGGAAGCCCTTTGTCGCATGTTGCCACACCGACAACCCCCTTACGGGTTGGCAACGAACGAATGAGACGTTTCATGACGACAGCGGCATCATTGCGATACGCCAAACTGTCCATCATCGCCGTCGTTCCCTGTGAGCGACCATCGCACGGATCAGAAACATAGGCTGCGAACGGCAGGCATTTGTTCTCATCCAACACTCTCGCAGCTTCCTGCATCAGAAGACCGACTTCCCAGTGTCCAGTGTGATACCCCAAAGCAATCGGGTGACCATCTTCAGCGCGAATTCCCCCCATCGTGCTCAATATCAAAACCTGATCTCTGAGAAGATCGTTAGGGTCCCACCCCATCCCTGCGTTTTGAGTCATCCCGAACAAGTCGCCACTTGGAGAGTTCAGAAGCATTTTTTCATCGAGAGGCAATTGTCCTTTCGGCCCCTCACCATGCGTTCTGATTTCGTAGAGATCGGACCGATTTCCTTCAAGCAGTTTTTTTGAAGACAGCGTCATTCTCTTCTTTCTCTGTTGTATGCCGGAGGCTTGATGAACGTTTGCAGAACCAGTTCGAAAACCAATGAAATCGTCGCTTTCCACAACTTTTGCGTAACCAATGCAGGTTTCGGGCTCAGTTCTCTATTTACTCTTCTGGATAAAGCACATGATGTTGAACCGACATCGTCTCTAAATCAACGATTGCCAACTGATGTGGGTTCGCACGATGCAACGCCCCCGGATTGAGAACAAGCGTGTTGCCTTCCATGTGCGATTCTGCGTGATGAGTATGCCCATAACAAACAAGATCATACTTGCCTGACGCGATTGTCTTATCGAATTTCGTACGATTATCGCTATGCAGAAATGCAATCTTTCTGCCTTGGAGTTCGATCTCACCGAACCGATCATGGCATGTCAAACCGGCATCGCGAATGGCATGTCGCAAAAGAGCTTCATCATGATCGACATTTCCAAACACAAAATGTGTTGGCCATTCCGTGAACTCATGAACAATGATCGGCGATCCAATGTCGCCACAGTGAATCACGGCTTCAACTTGATGTTCTCGAAGAATCTCGGCCGCCCTGGAAGCATTATCAAGATTACTATGCGTATCGCTAATCACGCCAATTTGCATTTTTCCAATTTCACTAAGAGTTCAAAAGAAAGAGTTTAAAAGTAGGTTCTTTGGACAATATTGATGAGCAACGAGATCACTAAGGACGCTCCCCACGGAGACTCAATCGGACTTAATAATCAGTCATTTCAACTGCTGCGGAGAGTGTTTTTTTGAATTGGTCTTCAGGTTCGGATTCGTAATGAACAGTCATTTGACTGTTGAAACGCCTCCATCAGACGCGCGCATTACAGTAACCTGCTTCGATCCGTGATTCTTCTCCAAACGATGAGGCTCCAATCTCCCGCGAAATTTCACGAGCTCAAAAAGCTGTTGACGACTGACAATTTTCGTCGGTCTCCGTATGATACCGAGATCATCCTCCAACGTCTTCTCATTCAGGATTTCTCGATGAACCTTCGTCCCGTAATCGCTGCGATCAGTTGTCTCTCTCTTTCGATATCCAGTTTGGCTTTTGCTGCCGAGAAGCCAAAGCCGTCCAAAGTTCTCTTTGTCACTCAAAGCAAAGGGTTTGTTCACGGCTCGGTCAAACGGAAAGAATCGCTGGCCCCTGCGGAAATTGCTGTCACCCAACTTGGAGAGCAGACTGGCTTGTTCGAAGTCCATTGTACGCAGGACTGTGAAGCCGATTTTACCAAAGAAAACTTACAGAACTACGACATCGTCGCCTTCTACACGAGTGGCGACTTACCGATTTCCAAAGAGAACATGGACTATTTCTTCAATGATTGGTTGAAGCAAAAAGGTCACGGCGTTCTCGGATTCCATTCTGCAGCCGACACCTTTCGAGAAGAAAAATTATACTGGGACATGATCGGCGGAACCTTCATCAGCCATCCCTGGACCGCTGGAACTCAGGTGACACTCACAAACCATGAACTCAACAATCCGCTCGTCTCTCCTTTTGGAGCCAATCACACGCAGTTGGAAGAAATTTACATGTACCGCCACTGGCAACCTGAAAAGGTGCGAGTGTTATTGAGCCTCAACTATGCAAAGAGCCCGACAAAAAATCCCGTTCCAACGGAGTTTGGGTACCATGTCCCTGTTTGCTGGATTAAAAATTACGGCGAAGGAAAAGTCTACTTCAACAATCTGGGGCACAGAGAAGAGACATGGACTCAGCAACCGTATCTTGACTCCATCGCTAATGCAGTGAAATGGATGCGTGGAGAAATTGAAATTGACGCTACACCGAATCCTGATGTCTCCGCAGCTCAAGAGAAGAAAGCTCAAGCAGATTTCGAAGCTGGCAACTTCAAAAAGAAATGATCTTAGCTCCCTTTCATCAACTGGTGTCGACCGGGTTACGACATTTCTAAACTGAAATTTGTCAGCCGCTCGACACCGGAATCTGTCACAACATAATTCTGCTCCAGCCGAATCCCGGCTCGTAAAGCTTCGGTGTAAAGACCCGGCTCGGCTGTAAAGCAGTCCCCCTCTTCGAAGCGGTCATCCCAATTTGGATTTAAGTGGGGCGCCTCGTGCGGGAACAGTCCGAACCCGTGGCCGAGATGATGGAAGAACGCATCCTCCTGAAATTCATCAAGCATCTGCTGGGCCCGCTCAAAGAGAGCTCGGCAGGAGACGCCAGGCTTCACTGTCTCTTCGACCATTTCGAGAACATTCACAATTGCTTCCCAAGCTTGATGCTGAATGTCGGTCGGTTGTCGATTGACTGCGATAGTCCTGCAGTTGTCCGCATAGTACCCACGGTATGCTGGCCCGAGATCAAGAATGTATAACTCTCCATCAGCTGCAATTCTTTGCCGCGGAGCACCGCCGGGAGAGTTGCACTGATAGTCATTCCCCAACGCGGTCAGTGGCTCTCCTGCTTCAATCACAGCAGCGGCGTGCAGCTGATTAAAGACTTCCAGTTCAGAAATTCCGGGCTGAATGATTTCCCTCGCCTTGGCATACATCGCCTCCGTACAGGAAATCGCCTTGCGGATCATCTCCAGTTCGTCGGTATCTTTTCGCCTCCGAAGCTTCCAAAGATCGACATCAAGATCTGTGAAGTTGGGATTTGAACTGCTCAAGTTACGAATCATCAAATTTCCGCCAGCGGTCCCTTCAAGGCCAACATGATGCTTTGACTCAGAGCCGACTGCCTCGAACAACACTTTCAGCGCAACCGCGAGTTGTTCCTGTCGCAATGTCGAATGCCACTGTGCTGCGAAGGTGACACATTCATCAACAGCCGCTTCTTCAGGTATTTGATTTGGTGCCGCCAGCGTACAATTCCCGTCAAGTTCCAGACATAATGCCGCCTGCATCAATCGATGGGTTCGGACACCGGTCAGGTACTGAATATTTTCCCGAGAGGTGATGATCGCCCGATCAAGAGAATGTTGTTCCAGGACTTTTTTGAGACGCAATTGTCGCTCACGACATAGTTGGGGTGAGAGCACGGGAGAATGTTCGGTCATGTTGTGATTTATGCTGAATTGACGGAATGGTTTTGCGCAATGGTTTTGATGTTGAATTGTGAGAATCCAATGGAAGCGTTGCAAGGACAGCGTACAACATCAATGAAAATGTGAAGCAATCAAACTGGTCACCGATGTCGGGGCAGTTGAAAACTGACACCCTCGAAGAGTAGCCTCACACGAGACTGAATTGGTTTGAGAAGAAGTTGCTGAATTATGGCAGTTGAGTACCACTATCGACTGAACGGAGAGATTCATGGGCCGATCGCTTTTCGTGAATTAGTGATGCATGTCCGTGAAAAAAGACTATCGACCGATGATCTCGTCAAAGCGGACTGGGATTCCCAATGGGTCCCGGCAGCAACTGTTGTCGGGTTGTTCCACATGGCGGGTCGAGACGATGTTCTGGCAATTTGGGAAGCTGAACAACGAGAAAAGCAAGCATCGATTGCCGTTGTTGAAACGAACGAAGATTCAACGGAAGCAGTCCCTCCCGAGATTGGACGATTTCCTCGAATCCCGGGCAATTTGAATCGTTCGCCAATCCTCAACAACTTAGAGGACGACCCGGACGATTTTGATCTCACTCGCGAAATCGCAAACGTTGCTGCAGAGGCATTGAGTGAGAGATCTTTCAAACCAAAGTCGCTGAGGAGAAAAATCGCAGATGCTTCTCATTCGTTCTTTTCCAACGCTGTACTCTATCGATGGTTCCGATTTGGCTCAGCGATCGTATCCGCAAATCTGGCAGGCATTTTGATCGTGAACTGGTCAATTGCGAACATGCAGCGATTTCCCAAACCGGGGCAAAGTCAAACTTTTCCCGACGAATTCCCCTTTTGGGGTGAATGCACTCCGATACTGTTCATCACACTCTTGGTTGATACCATGCTCCTGACTGGTTTTCTGGGTTACTGGGCTGCTCGAGGAGTAGAACTTATCCTCGACGATTAGCGCATGCTCAATGATGTCTCACAGAAGCAGGATGTGAACACTCATTCGAAAAATGTTATAGAGCAGGAGCAGGCTGTTGGAATTGATTCCCGTACTTGACCTGATGAGGCATCAAGTTGTTCGTGGTATCGCTGGAAACCGAAAGGAGTATCAGGCGAATGAGAGTTGCCTCCTTGAAGGCTCGGATGCAGTCGAAACCGCTCTCGCATTCAAAAAACATTTCAACAGCGACACCCTCTACATCGCCGACCTTGATGCATTAACCGGACATGGAAAATCAACCGCAGAGATTTCCGCGCTCAGCGAGACGGGTCTCAAACTCATCATCGACGCAGGCGTGGTTGCTCCGCAGGCCGCAGTCGATCTACTGGAATGTGGAGCGACTCAAGTCGTCGTTCCACTCGAAGCGTTGCCCAGCATGAACGCCCTGTCAATTGTTCTGAGCGAGATCGGACGAGAGCAAACAGTTTTCAGTCTGGACTTAAAGAACGGCAAACCTCTTGAAAAGAGAGACCAATCTCGACCGCCGCTTGAGATTGTCAATGAAGCGATTTCAGTCGGCGTTCAGAAAATTATTGTCCTCGACCTCGCTGGTGTGGGAACATCACAAGGCCTTTCGACCGTGGAACTCTGCCAACAAATTCGAAGTGCTTACTCAGACGTCGAAATTATCTCGGGCGGAGGCGTTCGTTCACTTTCAGATCTGACTCCGCTGACCGACTGCAACGTCAACGGAGTCCTCATTGCTTCAGCCCTGCACGATGGACACATCACCCCCGCGCAGTGGATGCAATTTCAACAACGCAAATAATGCAATCATTATCCGCACAACACGGGCAGTCTAGACCGAGGCTTATTATTGAGAAGGCTGAACGTTGAATTTATCAATCTTCCACCCCAGTTGTTGAGCCACTTTCTCAACAGATTTCCAAGCGGCGTCTTGTTCAGGACTTTCACATTTTACGGTAAGTGACTTCACCTGACTCGCTGCGATCAACAAGGCTTGTGGTTTTGTCAAAAACTGCGAAACCTGCAACAAGTACGGACCATCCCGCAGATCGTCACTCAGATTGACGAGGTCGATCTTTGAGTCCTTGGAGATAAACATCGAAGCAAACAGCAGCCAATCTGCAGCTTGGCCTCTCCCCTGGATGTGCAACGGGACTTCTTTAATTTCTTCCAGAGTGTTGATTCCTTGAACAATGTCATGGATTTGAACACTATCTTGAGTTTGACCGAGGAGCGCGAAACGTCGTTTGATTTGCGTTTGCTTCTTTTCATTTGTGTTCCATGCCGTTGGGCCAACTCCTCGCGGCGGAAGAATCACCAATGTTTCTCCGGGTCGGTGATGAGGAAGTTTCCCTTCTGTTTTTGAAGTTTGCACCTTCGAGAAGTAAGGACAATCCGGGAACTGAGTTGCAAGACGCGGGTTGATTTCTGACCAGAGTTCAGCGTCGCACACAAATACACGGACACCTTTTGACTTTGAAACATTCTTTTGATTCAGAATAAACATCGGTAACGAATAAACAGCATCTGGATGATATTCGATCACGGAAAGCGTCGCGTCATCGCTCTCCCATGACTGTGAGGGTTTCGAAGATGTGACATCCGAGCCGGGAACCTTTGGTGAGTTCAGAAAGCTTCGATACATCAGCTTTAGCATTGCTGTCGTTCGGAGAGCATCGAGCTCTTTTTGAGTTTGCGGTAACGTATCACTTGCCATAGGAACAAAGGATTCCTGAATCGAGGTGACTCGTTCATCCTTGGGCAGTTCATCAAAAACCTTGAGTTCTTCCGGAGTGAACAACGGTGTCGCTGTCACATCAATGAGTGGATTCTCATTTTTCAAGAATCGATTCATCCAGTGAAACGCGTTGACTCGCAATTCCTGAGTATCTTTGTGAGGTCCTTCAGCGATGTTCAGGCCGATATTTCCGAGAGCATTATGAAGCTCATAGATGCGGCGAGTTTTCGCATAGACATCGACTACCCCATCAAGTGGGAAGATACGGTCTTTATCTGTGTTGGAAATCAGCAGTGGGCGTGGGGCAACCAGCGAAGCCAGCATCGGGAAATCCCAGGCAAATGTGTTGACCATATACATGCAGTCGCAATGCCCTTCCACACAGCCATCAACAACATGGTTGTGCATATTCGTAATTCCAGCTACGGGAACAGCAGCCTTGATGCGATCATCAAGAGCCGCGACCCACCATGAATACGCTCCTCCACCTGACCGACCGGTGACACCAATTTTTTCTCCGTCGACCTCGGGGCGGGACTGCAAGTAGTCGAGCGAACGAATGCAGTTCCAGGCTTCGACTCCGGCTGATGTGTAACCACGATTGAGCCACCACCACATGCCGTACTTGTATGTTCCATGGTGAATCCCTTCGATCTCACCAAGCTGAATTGTATCAATCATCAGGCAAACGAAACCATTTTTCGCAAACCATGCTCCATGATGTTGATAGTGCGTTTTATTCCCGTAGCTCACTCCATCCTTTTTGACTCCTCCATGTCCACAGACATAGAGAATCGCGGGGAGCGGTCCCTCCTGCTTTTCGGGACGATAGAAATTCGCCGTCACATACAAACCTGGCATTGCTTGAAAATGCAGGTTTTCAACAATCACACCCTCTCGCGTGTGCGTGCCGGTCACGACTGGTTTCAACGGAGAACGTTCTGGCCAAGGCTTGAGACCTAACATCTCCTGAAGTTGCGCGTGACGCTCTTCCCGCTGCCTCGTCCAGTCTTCAAGCGTTTTGACATCTGCAAGAGAGTCATTTGTCACGATTGCGGTTTGAGCAGCGAAGTACTTGGCAAGAAGTTCGTCGCCAGTTGATGTGGCCGAATCTTGAGCATCGCAGGTCGTACAGATGATCAGGGAAAACGCAACAAAAGAGCCGAGAAGATGGAATTTCAACAAAGACAAAGCTGTTCTCCTGGTGTCAGAACTGGGGCGGGATCAGGGAGGGAGGGGACATTGTGTAACGAGTGGCAATTACTTTTCAACGGAGTCTTTTTCGTCTGCAGGTCGCCAAAGCCATCGCAGAGAATCAGGAAGAATTGCACCCCCGTGAATCCCATTGTGACCACCTTCACCATAGACGAACTTATGATCGTATTTTGCAAAAGCTAAAGATTTCGCCATCTGTTGATTCGCTAAAGGCCAGTTCCCATGCTGGTTGTCGAGGTCCCCGGAACCATCTTGAAGAAAGACTCGAATTGGCTTGGGTTCTGTCTTACGGATCAATGCATGGTAGACATGACCACCACGAATGTTGGTGAAACTGCCGACATGGCTTAAGACTTTGCGAAACTCATCTGGACGTTCCCAGGCAACCGTCCATGCACAAATTCCTCCTGAACTAATCCCGCAGATGGCGCGCTGTTCAGGATCTTTCGTCAGGTTGTAATTCTTGCCGACCTCGGGCAAAATTTCTTCTAGCAGGAATCGAGAATATTGATCGGAGAGAGTGTCGTATTCGAAGCTTCGATTTTGCGGTCGTGGTTGCCAACCACGTTTATTGGGGAGTTCCTCTTGCAGATAGCCCGGGTCGATGAAAATCCCGATGATCGGAGGTAACTCACCTTTGTGAATGAGATTGTCAAAGACAACAGGCACACGGAACTGCCCCTTTTCATCGAGGTAAGTGTGACCGTCTTGAAAGACCATCACTGCGGTCGGGGTGTCTGCATCGTATTGTTCAGGAACATAGACTGAATAATGACGAATCGATCCCGGGAACACTTTTGACTTCCAGACATGGTTCGTCACCGTGCCGCGCGGGACTCCTTCGTGACGCATGGAATCTTCACCGAGTTCGTACTGTTCGTCCCCAGCTAAACAAACTGTCACCATCCCCATCAATAGCAGCAAAGGCATCAATCGCAACATCGTTCATCCCGATTTAATTGAGTCTCGTTTTGACCCTGCATGTTAGTGGTGTCGCCAATGCCCTCGCAAGGACAGCAAGGGCTCATCACTGATCAAAGAGAATGAATGGTCATCCCGCCATCGATCTTTAGAACTTGTCCCGTTGCATATGGAATTTCTCCTTCAACCAGGGCGCGAACAGCTTTGCCGACATCTTCTGTTTCCCCCCACCGACGTTCAAGCGTGAGACCATTTGCGATGAGCTCGTCGTACTTCTGAGTGACCCCGGAAGTCATGTCACTCCGAATGACTCCTGGTCGGACTTCGTAGACATCAATTCCAAACTCAGCGAGTCGAGTTGCCCACAGATCCTTTGCCATTCCAAGAGCCGCTTTCGAAAGGCAGTAATCACCACGGTTCACCGAAACGAACTCCGCAGAAATCGACGAGACAAAAATCACGCTCCCGCGGACTTCTGCAGCATCTCGACTTGACTTCATTAGCTGCGCCGCAAGTTTCGTCAGAAAGAATGGCCCCTTCAAGTTGATATCAATCACCTTGTCAAATGCCTCTTCGTCCGCCTCCAGAATGTCCTTGCGCCCGGGGGACGTGATCCCTGCATTGTTGATGAGCGCATCAAGACGGCCGAACTTCTGTTGCGTTGCGTCAATCAGTTTCGTTCGATCATCCGAGCAACCAATGTTCGCTGCGCAGTAGGCAACGTCGACTTCAAGCTCTGAAAACTCTTGCAAGACATCTTGAACCTGGTCAGCAGGTCGCACTCCATTGAGCATCAGCGACCAGCCAGACTGCGCAAGTTTCCTCGCGATCCCCAACCCAATTCCTCGGGCTCCACCTGTAATCAGTGCAACTTTCGACATGAAATCTCAACTTCCCAATTCTCAGTTTGCACTGAGCTCGTGAACCATTTGAACGAGAGCTTTGACATGGTCGGGATTCATATCTGGCTGGACACCGTGACCAAGATTAAAGATATGACCAGGATGACCAGCATTGGCATCGAGCACAGCTTTAGTACGACTTTCGAGCACATCCAAATTTGCGTAAAGCGAAATCGGATCAAGATTCCCCTGAATCGCTCGCTCGTTGCCAATAATCTTGCGAGCCTCTGCCAAGTCGATCCGCCAGTCGATTCCAATCACGTCACCGCCAGCTTCGACCTGGTCCGGAATCAAAGCAGGATTGCCAGTCAAAAAGTTGATCAATGGAGTCTCATCCTGAACTGCTTCAATCAACTTCTTTGTGTAAGGCTGAACGTATCGTCGATAGTCAGCGGGAGAGAGACAACCGGCCCAACTGTCGAAAATTTGCACCGCTTGAACACCCGCGTCAATTTGTGCGTTCAAATATTTTCCGAGCGAATCGACCAGCCGATTCATCAAGGCATCCCAGGCACCTTCATCGTTGTACATGATGGTTTTCGTGCGAATGTAGTTTTTCGACCCACCACCTTCGATTGCATACGAAGCAAGTGTAAACGGAGCTCCGGCAAATCCCAGTAGTGGAATATCGCTCGGCAGGTCGTTGCGGATAAGCTTGATCGCATCGAAAACATAGCTGAGAATTTCAACGTCATCGACCGCCTTGACTCGATCTATTTCACTTGCTGCCATCAGCGGATTGTGAATGACCGGACCTTCGCCTTTGACGTACTCAAGATCAAACCCCATCGGTTGCAAAATCGGTAGCAGATCCGCAAACAGAATCGCAGCGTCGACTCCTAAAACTTCGCGTGCGGTCAGTGTCACCTCCGCAGCCAGTTCCGGAGTTTTACAGAGATCAATGAAAGTTGTCTTACTGCGAACTGCCATATATTCAGGCAGGTAACGCCCGGCCTGTCGCATGATCCAAACTGGTGTACAATCGGTTGGCTCGCAACGAGCCGCTTTCATGAATCGACTATTATAAAGTTCTGGAGTCATCATCTCTTCGACTTCTATTCAAAAGTGTGGTCACGTCGCAGTTCGGTTCACTCACCGAGAGGAATTCTATTTGTCTCTACGGAGATCATAACAATCAAACGTAAATTGTCAGCGAGGATCTGCATTTACAAATTGATCCAGATCATTTTCGATGCTGCCCCTGCCCGCGAAAATCACTTTCGTGGCTTCAGAGACTATCTGTCACGAGAGAGAACGCCTGTATCATTTCGGGGAAAGATCAAGAAACACGGCACTCTGACAATTCACTTAGTCCCCGCGTTTCCCACGACATGGCGAGATTGTCTCTGCGGCAGTTCTTTGGCTTCATGAGTCCGTTTTCGTGGATGTGGGAGATCGAATTTCCTCAGGAAGTGCGGTCGATCCTCTCGCCCCCCACGTGTGTAATCATTCCAGATCGCATGGGCAACAACTTCCTCGGAACGTTGCTGCACCTGAACGAGAAAGTTGAACATCCGCTCCGCCAGTCGTGTAAGTGGAATCCCATGTGACTGCCCTTCGCGAGCATAAAGCCAGTCGGAGAGTTTAAGAAATTCGACGAACGGAGAATTCGCATCGCTCCAGATCAGTTCGCGAGATTCCAAAAAGTTCCCGCTGTTGCCAATCAAATCCCAGAATTTCGCAAACCGACGCATCCGTTGAAGATCCTCGAACGGAACAAGTTTCGTGCTGAGAATTTCATAAGGTGCGGACTGGCTGTAGATCATCTCCCAGTCTTCATCATGACGCGTGATCGGCGTCCCGCGCAACCGTTTGAGGATTCCGACTTGAATCTCTTGAGGATTCAGTTTGAGCAGCCGGTCAAAACCGGTTCCAAAGCTTTCAACAGTCTCTCCCGGAAGTCCGACAATCAGGTCGGCATGAATGTGGACGCCGGTTTCTTTCCGCAGGAACTGAAAATTCTCAGCCAGCTTTTCGTTGTCCTGTTTCCGACTGATCAAGTCTCCAACGTCGTCGTTAAATGTTTGAACACCAATCTCGAATTGCAATGCTCCCGGCGGAAAGCGGGAAATCATTTCTCGCAGCGAATCAGGAAGCCGGTCTGGAATCATTTCGAAGTGAAGAAAAAGATCAGGGCGATACCGATCCAGAAAGAATTGCAAAATCGCCTTGCTGACTCGCATGTTCAGATTAAACGTACGATCCACAAACTTGAACTGCTTCGCACCACCATCGAGAAGGAGTTGCATCTCCCCGAGAAATTCGTCGACATCAAATTGACGAACGGGGATCTCCAAAGCAGACAGGCAAAACTCACATGTGAACGGGCAACCGCGCGAGGCTTCCACATAGATCACACGATTCTTGATGTCCTCTTCCGTATACAAATGATACGGCATCTTCACTTCAGAAAGTGCCGGAATCCCACCGGGGATGATTTTTTCAAGCGGAGGAGATTTCGCCAGCAGCTTTCGACAAAGTTCGGGCAACGCAAGGTCAGCTTCACCAGTGACCAGATAGTCCGCCATCTGCACAATCTGTTGTTGTTCGCTTTCGTAGCTGACCTCTGGTCCACCGATCACAACTGTGATGTCAGGTCGCAATTTTTTGAGATCTGCGACCAACTTCGTTGCTGGTTCAATGTTCCAAATGTAGACGCCGACTCCAACGATCTTCGGATTTTGCGAGATGATCGATTCTAGAACGTCCGCGAGATTCTCATTGATGCCAAACTCCAGCATCGCCGTCGATTCCGCCAACGGCCCCATATTCGCTATAAGGTAACGCAGCCCAAAGGAACTGTGCCAATAGCGAGCATTCAATGTTGTCAGGACAATATCAGGCATGAAGTACCGAAGAGGAATGGAGACCTAGAGCATTTTCAAAATAGAACTGGTCCTGAAACTTGAAATTGCTCTCTCAAACGTTGAGGAAAGCGACGATTCCAGAGGTTTTCGGACTGGTTCTAAAATAGTTGTGCGTGATGAATCGCGTGGCAGTGAGCGATTCATCGGATGATAAGCACTCTTCACAGCCACAAGAACCACAAATGTTTTCTAGTGCAGATCCAATTTTGGTCATTACGTTCTGCCTCGTGGCAAGCAGTCTATGAAGTTACGAAAGTGAGTTTCACGGGCACGTCCAACGTTGAAAATGCTCTCGTTGAGTTGTCATTGTAATCGGGAATGAAACGCCGGACACTTCAAGTCTCCGAAGATTTGGACGAATCGATAAAATGTTTGGACCGAACGAATCAACGCTGGGTTCAAACTCGGTATCGTCTCAATCATAGCAAATCACGCTAACCAATTACGTTTTCGGACAGGCCTGAAATTCTGATGATCTATTTCTACGCAACAATTTTGCTGATCGCGAATTTACTCGCCTGGTCTGCAACGATCTTTATGGCTCCGGGGAACTGGATCATGGTCGCATTGGCAGTCACCTATGCCTGGTTCCTTCCCGAGACGGAAACCCCACATCTGAGTTGGACGATCGTCGGTGTCAGTTTCATTCTGGCAATTGTCGGAGAAATCGTCGAGTTCTCAGCTGGCGCTGCGGGTGCGGCCAAGCAAGGAGGCTCAAAACGTGGAGCGATCTTCTCAATCGTGGGGACTATTGTCGGAAGTATCGCCGGTGCCATTCTTGGGCTTCCCATTCCAGTGATGGGAAGTGCCATCGCAGGAATTGCAGGAGGAGCGATTGGTGCCTTCGTGGGAGCCTATCTGGGCGAACAAGACCGCTTCCATGGTGAGCGAATCGCAATTGGAAAAGGAGCAATGATAGGCCGATTGATCGGCACCGTCGGCAAGATGGTCGTCGGCGCGATCATTCTTTTTCTGATTACTCTCGACAGCTTTGTAGATTTCTAGCGCAGCTTTCGAATTGGCTGGCATGTTCTGCCTCGTGGCGAACAGCATTTTTTACTGGAGAAATGCGTTCTTCGCGGGCACACGGTAGGACAAACTGCTCTCATCAATCGGAATAACGGACTTGGCTCCAGTCTTTTGCAAGGTCCACCAATATTTTGAGTTTCGATTCGCAGTCTGCTGTTGCGACGATGCCGGGTAATCTCAGCATTGATGCGCGATCGTCCATCCAGGTTTCATCGAAGTGAACAGCTTCACCATTGTGAACCCACACACTGTTCCCACCCAGCATACGAGCAATTTGCATCGAGACGGGGTAGTCGTAGATATTCGGGCTGTGAATGAGTGAGCCTCCGAAATCACCAGTCGCCAGGAGTGGGTAGATACTGCCCGGCGTGTCGTCCGGAGCAAATCCTTCAAGTCCCGCGTCGGTAACTTTTTGAGCATTCACCGGGTCGTTGGCTTGAAATCCGATCAAGTAGATCTTCTTCGAATTGGGACGAGTCGCGATATCGATTGGCGGCATGTTCTGCAAACATTCCAATGCCGTGACCGAGGTGTCATCCGGCCCGCACTTGAGTGTTTCGTCGTAAGCTAAAGTCCAGGTTCCGGTTGGACCAGCTTCCGGACAGAAGACCAGGGAGAACAACACTTCACTTCGATTTCGTAAGTGAATCATCACGGAATAGCCGTCTCCAGTCCGGTCACGGAACTGCTTTGTCCCATCGATCGGATCGAGAGCGATCGTCAACTCCGCCTGCTCGTTAAAGACGTCGAGGTCTCCGTTCTCTTCTTCCGCTTCCAACCGGCATTCACGCAAAATGGGAGACCTGTCACGCAGCCCGGAGACGACAAGTTCCTGAACAGTCAGATCAGCAAGAGTCAGTGCGTCGGTGTTGGCATTCCCTGATGACTTGCCTTCAAGTGCGATGTTGAACGTTCTTAGTTTCTTCGCGATTGCCCCAGACCAACGTACGAGGTCAGGAGTATCATTCATAAGTGCAGCGATTACACTCTCGACGGACAATGACATCAGCTATCTCTCCAAATATTCTATCACTCGATCTGCGACATCAATTTGAGTCGCTTGAGCAAACGCTCTCCACCCCGGAACAGCGTTCACCTCAATCACATAACAACGTCCCGCAAGATCGTACAACAAATCGACACCAGCGAAACACGCATGGACGGTTCTCGCTGCAGAAAGTGCAAGATGAGCTTCTTCATCTGTTACCAGATGAGTCGCAGCACTCCCATTTCGAGCAATATTCGTCCGAAAGTCACTCAGGTTTGTGCGCTTCATGGCACCGAGAATCTGGCCATTGAGCATCATCACCCGCACGTCATATCCTTCGTGGTGAATAAATTCTTGAATGTAAAGAACGTTGTTGAGACGTTCGAGGGTACGAAATGAACGAAACGCCAGATCCGGATCGGAAAGACGGAAGATCCCTCGCCCTTCTGCACCAAAGATCGGCTTTACGACGACATCGCCGCCGAGAGTCTGAAATGCCCCCATCGCTTGATCGGTTGTTTCACAAACAATCGTACGTGGAACAGGAATTTGAGCCGCCGCCAGACGTGAAGTCGTTAGAAACTTATCGACTGCACATTCAATCGCACGAGGATGATTAAGAACCGTTTTCCCAGCCTGATGCAGTTGCAACAGCACATCCATGCGGTACACAACCTGCTCGAGCGAGCCCGGCGGCATCGTCCGCACAATGATGGCATCAGTCTCGAACAGCGAGTGGTCGTCGCCAGAGATGTCAGTTGACGTCCCGTCCACTGAACTCGTTAGAGTTCGAAAGTCAACCCGTTGACACGCATGCCCACGTCGTACGGAGGCACGTGAAAGTTCATCGACATACCAACTCCCCTCGTTCCCAAGAACAGAGATTTTCACGTGCCACTCGATTTCATGTTGGGGGAGGTTTCCGGATCTGAGTCGGGCTCCATCGGTTCCATTGGCTTCTCAGTTGTCGGGCTGGTAGCTTCTTCGTCGGTCGTATCGTTCTCAGAAACGTTCTCAACCGGAACCAACTCTGCCTCCTCAAGTTGAGGACGCGCAACCTGCACATGTACCAGAAAGCTCGAAGGGAAAAATGGTGTCTCAGGAAGTTCGCTCCGTTCTTTGATCCAAAACTCTTTGGTTCCGACAGGAACAAGAAAGTAGAGATCCCCTTCCGAATTCTCGTGGACGCAAGGATACATCGCATTTCCAACGCTGGCGTAACAAATTCGTCCTAAACCTTTTACGAATGAGTTGTAGACGACCGCGTTTCGATAGTTCGGCAGAGTGCTGTTTTTCTCTCCTTCAGGAGCAGCGGCCCAGTCTTTGGAGAGTGAAATCAAGCCTGCTTTCAACTCATCGAGGCGTGCATCTTCCAGAGTATCTAGATGATTTTGATAATACTGATCGACAGCCTCTAGTTGCAGAATCGGGACTTTCACCAAATCAGCCTCGCTGCCCGGACGAAGAGAAATTTCCAACCCTTTTGAACCGGCACTGAATTGCAAGTTGACAAGATTGCTTCGAACGGCGCTCGGTCTTTTGCGGACTTCGTCCACGATTTGCGAAAAAACGTTCTGATCGATGCTGAAGTCAGTCCCCTTGATTTCAAGACGAATGCTTTGATTCGGATTCAGACGCTCCCCCTCAAGGAGCCCTTCATATGAGGGTTGTGAACTCATGTAGAACCAGAATCCAACGATGACAAAAACACTTCCAAACAGAATTGGAGGAATCAACCCGCTAAGACTGGCTCGCTTTTTTTTCCGGCGCCGAATGTATTTCGAGGTCACCGGATCATCGGTCACCGGGACAACGGGAAGTTGACCGAGAGTTTGTGGATCTTTAGGGGCATTGAAATCGGGAAAAGCAGTCGTCTCGGCAGGAGGCTCAACCGCCCCCTCAGGAGGTCCCGCTAAACCTGGATCAGCTTGCCCTTGAAGCGGATCTGCTGCCGGAAGTTGCACTGGATTTGCGTCCGCAGGCGGATTGATCGAGACGTCTGTACCAGATTCAGCTGAAGCTCCGGATTGAGAGGCCGGAGAAGGAATTGTTGGAACCCTGAGACGTGTTTCACACTTCGGACAGCGACCAATCTTCCCAGAGGCATCGTCGCCAACCCGAACAGTCGCAGTACAGTAAGGACAATGAAATTCAATAGCCATAAGTTTTTTTCACAAATGCTTTAACGAAACCTGATCAAGTGATCGCACCTCCCAAGTCTTGCTGAACTTGTAGAAGTACATGACTTGAACTCTCTCACAGGCTTGTCGGCCCGCCCATCAGACGTCGCTGGAGACAGCATTTCGATGCTTGTCGTACCGGTGAAGAGCGGTTTCACGTGATAAATCACTCATCTCCACGAGATCGGTCACGTACATCTTTATCAAAAATGTTCCAGTCCAGTTTGAATGAACCACTCAGGAGTAACAACAGGGGTGAAAAGATCTTCAGAAGAATTCTTCGCTCTTCTTAATCATCATCACCCGACTTTGCTGTAAAATCGAAATTTTCCTAGCGAGCAATACACCCGCACAGAAAATTTACGCTTCTTTTTCAGCATGCTATTGCATCCGACATACAGTTGACAAGATTCAACAATTGCCGCACCAAAGAGGCGACCATGGCTGTAAAGAAGAAGAAAGAACAACGGTCCAAGTTCTATATCAACAAAAGAATCCAGGGAAAAATCCTCTGGAGATGTGCCATATTCTGGGTCGTCTATCACTTTTTGATGATTCACACACTGATGGCCTTTGAGTTCATGATGTACCAGATCGCGATTTTTAACGGTGGGCCTGTCATCAGTTTTACGGACTTCTATTCCGGTTTTCTCAGCAAGTATCTCCCCCTCATGCTGACTGCTGCCGCAATCTTCCCGATTTTGGCTCGCGATCTCATCAAGATGAGTCACCGCATTGTGGGGCCACTCGTGCCGTTTCAGAACGCAGTGAAGAAACTCAAAAATGGAGAACTGGTTGAAGAAGTTGAGCTGCGCGACGGTGACCTGCTCATCGAATTCCAGAACGACTTCAATGACTTCCTGCGCTGGTACAACAAAAACAACGCTTCAAATTCTACCGCACAAACTCCCCTCGAAGATCAAATCCTCAGCGACGCGCAAAACTTGCAAGACGAAGTCTCTTCATCAAACAAGGCGAAATCTGCTCCTCTCAGAAATCTGGACAGTCACCCATCTGTTCCTTCTGAATAAGAGGAGAATCACGTTGAATCACGCATGAGGCTGCACCGGTTGCGAACTTGCCCAGCGGGCGAGTCCGATGAACAGCAGCCCACAAAGAAGATAGCTGATCGCAAGATCGTTGGCACGGTAATAGACTCCGCCAGCTACCGGTTCGACAAACCGAAACAGAAAGTCAAACGTGATCCCGTTGTAGACTTGATACGCATGCATTGCGCCGAGAAACGTCAGCAGAGACGCACAGAGCATCCAAACGCCAGCTGCGATAAATTTTCGGTCAACCAGGCATGCAGAGACCGCTGCCAGAATCATACATGTAAAAATGTATCCACGCTCCATGAGCAGCAGACCGTGAACCAGAAATCCGTTCACTTCTGCTGTCGGATGAGGATTTTCTACGGCAGCGACGACTTTCTTCAGATCTTCTTTCTGCCCGCCTTTAGATGAGGCGCCTTCAGATGGGGCATCGTCGGCTTTCGCTTCAGTTACTTCAACAGTTGGTGAAATGACCTGTTGCAGCGAACGCCCCTGGGCCATCATGAGTGTCCCCATCATCACCACCGCTCCCCAAGCCGCGATTGCAGGAAACAGACCGACTGCGACTGCCGGAGCATGGTTTTCAGGAACTGCTCGAAACGCCTGAGCTGTGATGATCACACCAATCCACAAGACAATCCCCGCTCCCACTTCAATGGGAACAATCCCAGCGACAAGGCTAATGAGCCCAGTCAATGTGAGCGCGACAATGACCACTCCGTTGAGCGTTGAATAGCCAGCTCTGGCCCCCAAAGACTTCCACCCAGGATGACCAATATAAATCGTTGTTGGAAAACAACTCCCAAACAACGCAGCGACAATCGTGCCAATTCCATTGGCGGCCATCGAAGGTGCGGTGGGGTATGAATCCCCAGCAGCCTCAGCAGATTCGATGTTCTGCAGACTTCCGACCACGTTGAAGAGTCCCATGGGAATGATCACCGAGAGAAGTGGCAATATTTCTTGAACGTTTTGGGCGACGGACCAGAGTGCTTCGCCCGACCAAACCGGCAAGGAAAGTCCAACATTCTCAGTCGCTGCTTTGACGGCATCAATCGACGCAGCCCCAAATGTCAGCCATTCCGGAGCTGATGGAACGGCTCGCTGTAAGAGCATCAATCCCCACGCCAAGGCTGTCCCCAAAGTGACGGCAAGCAATCCACTCGGTAATCCCAGAGGTAGCCGAATTTGTGAGAATAAGCCAATCAGGACCAGCGCCAGAGGCAACATTGCGATCAACGGCTTTTGAAAAATCTGGAGCGTGAACGTCATCGCGATGAAGCCGATCGCGATCCCCGCGAGTGTCGAAAGTAGTGCCGCGCGTGGCGTGTTGCGACGAAGTTTTTCGGCGACGAACGAACCGACGAGTTCAATCACGCCGCTTCCCAGGCAGGCGACTAACCCCATTTTCCAGGCAGCCTCAGCACTCCCCGTCTTCTGGAACTCCGGCCCCATCACAAAGAAGATATACACAATAATCGAAGGAGTATTGATACCATACGGCAACGCCGTAACGTCATCTCTCCCAGTCTTCCTGGCAAGCCGATGTGCTTGCCAGGCATAAAATAAATTGCCCACCAGAATGCTGATCGCAGCTCCGGGCAAAATCATTTTGTAGAGAAACCTCGAATTCTCTCCCGTCATTCCGCAAAACAATTCGCAGAACGAAATGATCACCAGGAACTGAACCAGATTGTCGATGAATAAACCAAAAAAACCGTCGAGGTCGCGTTTAACGAAAAGTTTCATATTCCTGGCGGCGGGTTGTAGACATAACTTATGAACCGAAGTTGCCTGCCGCAATCTTCGCTAGGTAGAGCAAATTCAATCTTGGTCTTTTCGTTCTTTCGTGTGGCGAGCAGTCGGTCAAGTCATGCAAGTGACATGCACGGGCACGACAAGCACGAAAATGCTCTCATTCTGCTCACTCTTACACGACGGTTTCACCCGGTGTTGCTTCAGCGATTTCTGGTTCTGTGACGTCTTTGTCGCTCATCTTGTCGTGGAAGAACAACGCGAACACAACGAAGACAACGCCAGCCATGATGGCCGGGAAGAACCAGAACTGTTTCCATTCAGCCATCGTTGAAGCAAGGAGTTGAGGATCAAGACCTTCCGGCAAGCTCCGAGAGAACATTTGGGAGAACGATTCGAAAAAGCTCATCCCTTCATCCGTACCACGTGCGGTAATCAACGCTTCATTGTATTTCTCAGAACTTACGACCTGCTTACCGATCTCTCCGATATGCCAGTTCAAAGGAATCGGACCGAAGCTTCCTCCGAACGCAATTCTGAAACCAAAGAACATTCCGATTCCCTGCGTCAAAAAGACAAGCAGGCCTTGAGCTTGACCACGAATATCTTTGGGAGCTTTGTCGTCGGTGTACATGAATCCGGTGACGAAGAAGAAGTCGTAACAAATCCCGTGGATGAGGACAGCAAGCAACAGCATCCAGGTGACCTGATTTGGTGCACCGAAAGCGAACAGTGCGTAGCGAATCACCCAGCTTGCCATGCCGATCAAGATCATGTTCTTCAATCCAAAACGTCGGAAGAAGAATGGAATCAACAGCATGAAGAAGATCTCAGACATCTGCCCGAGAGTCATTGTCGCTGCCGATTGAGCGAATCCGGTTTGATTCAGGTATGTGGAGGTCAGCCCGTAATAATATGCCAACGGGATGCAAATCAGGGTTGAGCACAGGGCGAAGATCGCAAAGTTGAAATCAGCCAGAAGTTTGAATGCATCGACCATCAAGAGTGATCTCAGGTCGACCGGTTTTCCTTTGAGAGGAGGAGGAGTATTCGGGAGGAAGAAACAGAAGACTCCCAGCAAGATCGAAGACGAAGCTCCCATCCAAAAGAGGTTAAAGGAGTTCGACCAACCGAGGCCACCGCCGATCAGTCCGGCGACAATCCAACCAATCGTTCCCCAGACGCGAATTTTGGGGAAGTCGTTCTGCGTGGGGATGTGAGTAAACGCGATGGTGTTTCCAAGACCGAGAGTCGGCATAAAACACAATGAGTGAATCAGGATCAACCAAACGATGGTATTCCCTGCGTCGCTTCCGGAAGCGGCTGCGACCTGCGGGATGACAGCCATGACTAAGCCACCAATCACGAGAAGAGCACCCATCACTTTTTCTGATGCGAATAATCGGTCGGCAACAAGACCCAGAAACAGAGGCGCGAAAATCGCAGCAATCGGAACACTCTCGTACGCCCCACCTTTGAATGCGGATAATCCGTTTGAGTCCAAAACGGCTGACAATGTTGCAAACCAGGCTCCCCAGGTGAAAAACTGAAGAAACATCATCAAGGAAAGTCGTGGTGTCATTCCGATCATGCCACCGCCTGTATTTGTGTTGTCATTCATATTGAAAATCTCAAATCAAAATTCTTCAGACTACGGAGATATCAGTTCAACGAAATTAAAGTTGGTGCATCGAAAAGTCACCAGTCACACTCCCTGAATTCTTCTGGTCAAGACCGGGCAGAACTTGATGACAGGAAGTCGCACAATGTTGCCAGTTTTCACAGTACTGTTTGCTTTGAAAATTTTGGGTGACACAGGTTGCAACGAAGATGGTTTATCTGAATTCGTTGCATCGTGACGAGAGCTCATCCTTTCGGAAAAGCATCTCCGCAACTCCTTCAACTCACAGTATCCAGTTCAAAACAGGTTCTGCGACCTGAGTTCACTCTCTCAAACAACGAGAATCGTAGTCATTTCGCAAGTTACCGGACTGGTTCTACTGAGAGTTGCTCGCCAAAGGTTGTGTTCAGGTTCGAATTAAGCGGGTGACTCCTTCTTGCTTTTCAGCACAGCACCAATGATGACCGCCAGAACAAAGCCTCCCAGGACAATGAAACCAACTTTGGGATACTTACTGGAAGAGATGCTGTACAAGCTACCAAATGTCGCAACTCCAGAAGCGATCAACATCAGAACATTCCAACGCACTCTGGCGAGCCCCTTCGGCATATTTTCGCCCAGAATATTTTTCGAGTTCATCATGAAGAAGAACGTCCAATAGGCGATCGGCAGCAACATCAATCCAAACATCGATGTTGGCACAACAAGCCAGACCGACGCTTTGCTCCACAAGAATGGACCGAGCGAACCGACGAGCCCGGCAGCCAATGCCCCAATGCGATGTGGCCAACCATGCGGCGGCACGCCAAGCATTTCACAGACCGCAAAGCCATTGATGAGCATCAGAATGATAATTGTGGATATCGCCATCCCCAAGACGCCGACTCCAAACAAGTATTGAGAAGTCTTGGCACCAACAAGTTTTTCTAAAGATTGGGCAAGGTTGAAGGCGTCTCGTTTCACAAGAGCCGCTGCCATCCGCAGGTCACCGTCGGGGAGACCTCTGCGAAGTTCATTGAGCTTGGAATCGTCTTTGGTCTTTTTGATTTCCGCCTTGATCGCATCCATTTTGTCTTTGCCGATTTCCTTCGCAATTCTCGCGTCGAGAATCCCATTGAAATCGCCAATCAAGTTTCTAGCAGGAGCGGGAGCATCTTCACTTGGACGATAGATCTCAACGAGACCATCTTCCACTTTTCCATGGAATTGTGTCGCAGCTGCAATCACAACACAGCCAGTTGCGAGCATAAACGGAATCAGCAGTCCTGTGCTAAGGTCGAAAATTGCCAAGCCACGGAAATCACGATCCCAGCCACGTTGAAGCATCGAGTACGGCAGCAGGAATGTCATATTGATTCCGACCGCAGTCGCGAACGCAGCGATCATCACCTTTTGCTGCTCACTGACAATCTTCGTGGTCCAGTATTCACTGTAGGAACCGGTCGCTGAAAGCAATTCATCAAATGCACTACTCGGATGAGTAAGCAAAGTCGTATCCGGAATAAATCCGGCAAGGATCGATCCCCAGTCTAAAAGCCCTCCCATTGAGAGCTTGATGACGACGGCAAAGAAGCTCAGAACAACCATCCCCACCATACATTTCAACAAGATCTCAAAGACCTTGATTCCCCAACCACCACTGCCGTAGAAGAGGATCACAATGCCACCGGCCAGGAAGAGAATCGATGCACAAATGAAGTTGTTTCGAAACTTCAAACTCTTCGTCAAGGCATCGATTTCATCTGCTTGATCCTCTCCAAGTCCCTGCGAGGAAACCTCAGCTGCAATCGCGGCATCTCCCAACATCGCGGGAGCAAGATTTTGTTGGATGGCAGCGGTCCCCAGGGAGAACTGAGGCATACACCAGACAAAGTTTGCCATCATCGTCGCTAAAAGCCATCCCCATCCGAGGATTGGGCTCACGTGCTTATTGATCGAGGTAAACGGCCGTTCATGAGTGGAAAGTGCAACATAACCAATCGCGCTGAGCATGATGATTCCCAGAATCATCGCCAGCGGTTGCAACCACATCAGGCCGAAACCTGCCAACACCCCTAGGTACAAACTGCTTCCTAGCGACCCGCCACCGAGGGTAATCGCACTTTGCAGCCAACCAGGGCCGGACAATTTGGTGAAAGCCCAAAACAGTGGGCCAGTTCCCTTTGCGCGAGCATCGTTAATGAGCGCACGATCTTGTTCGATTTGGGGAAGTGCGGTCTGTGATTCCGCATCTAGAGGCTTCGTCATGAACCAGGTCTCGGAATTCGTATCGAGGAAATTCTTGCCAACAATTTCATCATGAAATCGATCTGGCGAAGCATGAACAGACACGTTCAACTCGCCCAGATTCCATTGGTGAACTGGTCAACGTATCGGGGCGAACGACCGGACGCAAGCATGCAGGAGCAGGACAACGGATGATTTTTTCCCCCAAGCCATTAGGATCACGCATCTTTCGCAGGTTTCCATCATTCAGACTGGCTGACGAGAGCGGATCGGAGTATCGTCTGCTCTTGTCGCGGTGAGACTGTTGCAGAGAGTCCAAATCGCCGTATTTTTCGATGAAAACATGAATGAATTCGCTCGCATCGAGCGGTTCGACCTTCTTTTTAGACGCACCCGATGAGCGAAGAATTTTCCGAGTACGAAGAAGACGGAACAGAATACAGGCTCCCACGTTCCGAGCAGTTAGCCATCAATGCCGCCTCGGAACTGACAGCTAGCAGAGTACTGTGTACTTCCGTTGGCCGAGGTCAGTGCGCCATGGATATCGCAGATCGGCTTCCTGATGCGGAGGTGTACTGCCATTACGTCGAACTCTTCCCCGCCAGCGAAACCGCTGAGTGGTGTGACGAGAAAGGTTCTCGTGTCCGAGTACTCTGTTCCGCAGACCTCCCGGAAGAAGAGTTTGACCTGTGTGTCCTGCCAATGTCTCGCTCCGGCGAGAGCGAACTCTCCCGCGATTTGCTCCAACAGGCGTACGACAGACTCTCCATGGGCGGAATATTGATTGTCACCATCGATAACGCCAAGGACAAATGGTTTCACCATGAAGTCGAGAAGATGGGCAAGAATCTCACACGTTTGCAAAAGCGGAAAGGGGTTACCTATCGGCTCAAGAAATTGAAACCACTGAAGAAGCTGAAAAACTTCTCCGCAGAGTTTGCATTTCGTGATGGAGAAACTTTGGTGAAGGCCGTCAGCCGCGCCGGAGTCTTCAGCCATCGCCGACTCGACGTCGGCGCTCGTGCTCTTATCGAAACAATGGAAATTCACGAGAACGACCATGTCCTCGATATTGGCTGTGGAGCTGGCACAGTTGGACTGACAGCTGCGATGAGAGCCCCCGGAGTCGCCGTCCACTTCGTCGACGCCAACTCCCGTGCCATCGAGTGTGCACTCGCCGGCGCAGAGTTAAATGGAATCGAAGACGTCGCTGCGACACTCTCTCACGATGGATCAGCTGGCAACGACGACGAAGACCTCACTGGCCAGTTCGACATCGCACTTGGCAACCCGCCCTATTATTCACACTTTAAAATCTCAGAAATCTTCCTGCAGTCTGCACTCAAACACCTCAAAGCTGGTGGACGAGTTCACATCGTCACAAAGCAAACAGAATGGTTGGAAGCGAGAATGGACCAGCTGTTTGACGAAATCGTAGTCACAGAAATCCGGGGATACTCGATCGTCAGCGGCATCCAGAGACCCGCCCCTTCCGAGGTAGTTGCTGAAGTGACTGATCTCGAGATCTGAGGCCGAAAGCTGAGCAGCCCTCATCTCGCAACCAAGGCTACAGCCAGGTTAATTGGATAAGATCGTGTTCGGTGACGCATCACTGGTCGCTGAGACTCTCATAACATCCGGGTAGAAAATAGGGAGCATTCCAGCACCATAGATGCACTCAGTAGATTGGCTCAACTATTTTTTGACATCTACACAAACCATTTCCGCGCCATCCCTTAGATACAAGCGCCCCTGGCTGAGGGACGGTGCTTGCCGGGTTTCGCCGATGAGTGAGGCCCGGCCGAGTTCTTGAAATTTCTCGGGAGTGGCTGCCACGATGACAAGTTCTCCATCCATCGTACTACACCAAAGCTTCCCGTCAGCGGCGATCAAGTTTCCTTTGCCGAATCGTTTTTTTTGCCAAATCAACTTGCCTGTTTTTGCTTCGACACAAGCCAGATTGGTCACCGGCCCGGCGCTGCCTATGTTGTCAAATCCGTACAGGTAGCCGTCGAGGAGGATGGATGTTTGCCATTCATTCCGGAAGATGCTGCGATTTCCAAACGAGGTCCAGATTTCATTAATCTCTCCTCCGGATTTTGCAGGAACATTTAGCAATGCTGTCCCATGATTCTCGCCGGCGGAAATCAAAACGTTTCCATCGACAGCGATCGGTGTCGCGATGTTGCAGTGATAGTCGGTGATGTAAGGATAGCTCCAGAGTTCTTTCCCGGTTTTCGGGTCCAATCCGAAAACACCCTGACCATGAAACACAACAAGTTGAACTTGATCGTGAAGTGAAAGCAGCGTCGGTGAGGAATACCCGGCAGCGTTGCCAGTGCCTGCGGTCCAGGCGATCTTTCCTGATGATCGATCAAACGCAGCGACCGTCGCTTTTGGTAACCCGACGGTGATGATGACATGTTCAGAAGTGAGGATCGGCGAGCAGGCAACGCCGTATTCGGCTGGCTTTCCGCCAAATTCTTGAACAGGATCAACACTCCATTTTTTTCCACCATCGGTTGCGGAAAAACAGCCAAGAATTCCTTCTCCGGAAACTGCGAAAACGTTTCCCTCATCAATTGCAGGCGTCGAACGAGGACCGTCACCCATCGTATTTTCGTAGGCAGGTGCGAGTGGAGATCTCCAACGATGATCACCAGTCTTTGAGTCAATGGCAATCACATATTGATATTGGTCGTTTTGAGCCAACGTGAACACTGTCTCGCCGACTACCGAGATTCCGGACATCCCCACCCCGACCGGAGACCTCCAGACAACCTTTGGGCCATCTTCCGGGAATTGGTTGAGCAGATTCGTTTCTTTCGAAATTCCATTTCGCTGTGGGCCGAGGAACTGGGGCCAATCTTCCGCAACTGCGATAGAACTAAGAGTGCTCAGGAAAATTAAAGAGTATGACAAGAATCCGTGCATCATGCGTCCATCCAATGGGGAACAAAACAATCGTCGCGACAGAGGGCAGCTTAATCAAAATTCACATTCAATGTGAACATAACAGTCAATGCGAGTGTGGGTGTTGCGAATGATCAGCGCCGAGAACGAGACAACTTCCTACTCCAGTTTCGCTACAAACAGGGTCCTCTGAACTTTCAACTTGAAGCGTAACGTGATCAATGCCAAACGAGTTGTGCAGATGTCCCCGTACAACATCCAGCTTGAATGGCTCCGTCGCATCTGCATCGACGACAACATGTGCGGAGAGACTTTTCAAACCGCTGGCGATCATCCAGACATGCAAACAGTGGATGTTTTGCACAGAAGGGATCTCCTTGAGGTATGTCTCCACTTCAAAAACATCAACATCCCTGGGAGCATTCTCCATCAGAATCCCGATCGACTCCTTCAACAGGTTCCAGGATGAGTAGAGAATCAGGATACAGACGAGAACCGACACAACAGAATCGGCCCAGTTCCAGCCGAATTTCCAGACTAGAAACGCAGCGATGATCACGCCGACACTCCCTAAAGTGTCGCCCATCACATGCAACCATGCCCCGCGAAGGTTCAAGTTATGTTGATGGTCCCCATGCAACACTTTCAGACTGATGAGATTGATCAAAAGCCCCCCGACGGCGATCCACATCATCGGCCCGGCTAAGATTTCTATCGGAGAGTTCAGCCGGTCCCAAGCTTCATGCAGGATGCCTCCTGCGACCACAAACAGCAGTGCCCCATTCACCGCAGCTGCGAGAATTTCTGCGCGGTGAAATCCAAAAGTTTGCTGCGGCGTCGGTTTACGAGTGGAAATCCAGGCAGCAAACAGACTGATCGTCAGCGCAGCCATGTCGGAAAACATGTGTCCGGCATCGGCAAGCAGGGCGAGAGATCCCGTCCAGAGTCCTCCGATTAACTCTGCAACAAAATAAATTGCCACCAGCGATAATGTGATCGCCAGCTTGCGTGTTCCCATTGAGTGTGATGATTCCGAATGATCATGCGAACAAGATTCGGCCATCGAAATCAATTTCCTTATTCATCCTCAAAGGGAGATTTCGCCGCACATACGAAAAGCGCGGCGAAATCGAATTTGCCGCAGCCGTTATTTTTCGGCCTTGATTGCATAAAGTGCTTTATAGGTCCGTAGATAAAGGACACCATTTGAAACAACCGGCGATGCAGTGATCGGTTCGGACATTTCATTCTCGGCGACGACTTCGAACTTTCGTCCCGTCTTCAACACGGTGCAAAATCCATCTTTCGCACAGAAGATGAGATGTCCATCCACAACAATCGGAGTTGAGCGATGTTGTGAAGTATGAGTTCGCTCGTAATACAACTCTTCGCCTGTCTTCAAATCGACGCAGAAGACGCGACCATCTTTACGGAAGAAGTAGACAAGTCCTTCATGGACGATTGGAATTGAAACATCTGGAGTTTTATCCATTGCCCAACGAACGACCTGTTCCTTCTCAGTTGCGTTTCCGGACAATGCCTCACTGACTTTCAGTGCGATTGTCGGTCCACGTTTTGCCGTCGGAATGATGATCGAACCGTCGACAACTCCCGGCGAAGAAACGAAACGGAAGGTCGGGTCTAACTTTCCGGGATTGTACTTCGAAGGACCGTTGAGCCCCTCGAATCGCCATAGCTCAGTTCCATCTTCCAGAGAGTATCCACCGGTAAAGTCAGCTCCGTGAGTGACGAGGAAAGATTGCTTTCCATCGTCATAAACGAACGGTGAGGCATACGAGTGCTTACATTCAAAGGTTGCGTTACTGGGACGGTCGACCGCCCAGATTTCCTTGCCGGTTTTACTGTCGAGTTTAATCACCTTGCCGACGGTGTAATCTTCACGCATTTCGCCATGAATCAACTGCAGGTAAAGATCTCCCTTGTACAAAATCGGGGTTGATGTCATTCCGAACTGAATCGAGAAACGACCATACTTTTCCTGAACGTTATACGCCCAGACCTCTTCACCATCGACGGTGTAGCAAGCCAGATCGCCCGTCCCAAAGAAACACCAGACATGTTTCCCATCGGTTGTCGGTGAAGCTGAAGCTGAGTTCCCTTCACCGCTGCGGGCGTCTTGATTCCCTGTAGCGACTTTCTTTTTCCAAAGCTCTTTCCCGGATGTCGAGACCGACATCAACACCAAATCGTCACCCTCTGCGGAGGTCAGGAAAATCTGATCTTCCCAGACCACTGGAGTTGCCCCAGCTGATCCAGGCAATTCCAATCGCCAAGCGACATTTTTTGTTTTTGACCACTCCACTGGGATTCCAGTTTCATTTGAAACTGAATTTCCGTTAGGTCCTCTCCACTGCGGCCAATTTTCCGCAAGGGAGACAGCAGGGAGCATGCAGAGAGTTAAAATCAGACTGAAAGTTTTCATTATTAAATTCTCATCACAAGAAGTTATGCGCACGATCTGTGAGTCTCTCAATTGCACAGATTGCCGTCAATGCAGTGCGACGAGTTTCGCCAAACAGTCGTATCTGTGCAACTCGGAAGACATTAACAATTACCGTTTTACTTTTTCGAGTTCATCTGGACGTATCAACGATTCAAGTGAACCGGAACTTCAATATGGAGAATTCCATGATCACGGATAACGTTCCGACCATGTTGAACCGAGTTGAAATTTGAGATCACCTCTTTTTTGTATCCTTGTTTTGAAACGGTGATCCTCCAATCTGGGAGTTGAAATGAGTATTTGCTTCCAAGTATTCCATTGGAACTTGTAAACTGAACTTCTTTAAGATCGCAGTCCACTTCTCCTGATTCATTGGACTTCAGAGAGACGCTCATTGCGTGGGCGGCTAGTTCTTCGTCAGCAAGTATTGTTTCAAGCTGGACCGAAACATCTGAGAGGAATTCACCCGTTACCGCATCAGTAATGATGAAAAGAATTCGGAGATCGGTTCGACCGATGCCTTTTGATTCACTGAATACACCGACGAACAATATGAAGGCGATCACCGCAATCATGAAAAAGAGAGCTGTTTGCCTGGATACCCGGAAAGCAGACACTGCGTGCTCCAATAGCTCACGGTGGAGAGACGTTATATGATAGCGAGCTTCGACAGACTTGATCACACCAATGCTTACCGAACATCTGTCGAGAAGTCGTTCAACTCATTTCTCTTTTCGGTACTCACCGATTCTTGCGTGTCGTTCGTCATCGAAAGAAAGTCCTTGATGGCCAACAACTCGACAACCTTCACAACGAAAATAAAATTTGTGAAATGGTTCTAAAGGCTGTGGAGAGACTTTAACACGCCAGCACTTCCCACAACCAGGACATTTTCGTTGCTCTTCATTAACTCGACGCCCCCAATACCTATGCAAAAAGTAGTAAGTAGGTTTGTTGGTCGCCCTCTCAATTTTCTGACATAGCTCTCTTCCCTCGGATGAGAGCTCGCTATTTGGATCGACGAGTTCTCGGTAAGCAGGAATTTCCAACGCCCCGGACTCGAGCCAAAGTTGGTCGATGACTTGATAGCTTCGTGTCCAATGTCCAATGTCTTCTTTTACAATCCCGTCGAGAGGCAGTAAATAATGCGGAATCGACCGCCCAGTCTCTCCACACGAAACAGAACCATGCACGGCATTGGCATGTGTCCACAAAACCAACGATGAAGAATTTTTCCAAGAAGGGAATCGTTTAGGAACGTTATCTTCCAAGAGCGACCACCGAGGTGATTGTTCAAAATAGGAGACCAGATGCTCCAGAACCTGTAATGCTCTTTGCGAATGGTACTGCTTTCGGATTGATGTTGGCCTTGCCAGATAGCATTGTGCGATCAGCCGTCGGTTTGACCAGCCTAGCACATAGTTTTGACCAATTTGGCCGTTTCGAATCAGCAGGGAAAGATACCATTCCACTTCCTCAACGATTTCACAGGCTTGTGTGCCATCACTGCGGTCACTTCCGAATTCAGTACTTGCCAAATACATTCGCCCTCTCCCATTGAAAAGCATCCAAAACCGTGGCGGTGGCAATGCATGTCCAACATTCGCTCCGGACTTACCGTTTCACTTTTCCGATCCCCTGACCATTCATGAGAGATTCCACTTCGTCAACACTTAAGAATGAAAAGTCTCCGGGGATAGTGTGTTTGAGAACTGCTGCGGCGGTGGCGAAGTTCAGGGTTTCTTCTGGTTGCAGTTGGTTTAGAACTCCTCGGATGATTCCAGCTGCGAAGGCGTCTCCGGTGCCGATGCGATCCACTGAGACTGTTTGATAGGTTGAACTCTTGAAGACGGTTGCTCCGTTAGAAAGCCTCGCGGAATAATGGTTCACACCCTTTTCATCGATTTCGCGGTCTGTAAATGCGACCCATTGCAAGTTGTACTTCGCAGCCAAAGCGGTCAACGCTTCATTACCACTGGCCTCGACTCCAAAAAATGTCGATGCATCCGCTTCGCTGCCCAGGAAAATGTCCACACTCGGCAGGACTTCGCAAAACACTTTTTTCGCTTCGTCGAGACTCCAAAGCTGACTGCGATAGCTGGGGTCAAAGCTGATCGGAATTTTCTTTTCCTTTGCCACGCTAAGCCCTTCGAAAAGAAGGTTACGCGTTCCGGGACTGACGAGTGCCGTCCCGGTGAAATGGAATAACCCTGCGTTTTTCAAAAATGCTTCCCAGTCAATCATGCCCGGTTCGAGTTCACGAAAGCTGGTGGCATCGCGATCGTAAATGACCTGTGAGCCACGCTGACCGGCACCGGTTTCGACAAACAGAATCCCAAGACGGTTTCCGGAACGAACTACAGAATCGGTATTCACGCCGTAGCGGCGCAAATGGTTGAGACACATTTCTCCTAAATCGTTCCCCGGCACAGCGGAAGCGATTGAAGTCTTGAGCCCCCACTGCTGAAGAGCGACCGCAACGTTCGCTTCCCCCCCCGTGAAGGTGAGTCCGAAACTGCTGGCTTGAACAAATCGTTGATGTCCCGGAGTATCCAGCCGTAGAAGAAGCTCTCCAAAGTGAGCCACATTTTTTTGATTCCCAAAACTCACTCTATTGATCTCCCTTCAATTATTGTCCATCCTAACGCTTCAACTGCGACTGGACGCCCCGCCTCTCCGATTCAGTCACACACCGAGAACGACACGCCAAAGATCGTGCCTGAGAACGCAGACAGCATGAGAGTCAAAGTTCGACAGGTCACGGAACTGTAATACAATTTTGCAATACGTTATTGCCTTCATACGTTTGTTGACAGTGTGAAGGACTGTTTCAATATGGAATGAATATGAATATCTCGTATCGATTTTTCAGCTCTCTGCTGTTGATCTGTTTTGCTTCAGGGGCCATCGCTGAAGAACCGAACACTCTGGGGGACAAGATCGTCCCAATTGAGAAGTATGCACATCCTCCGAAAGAACTCGAAAACGACTTCGGAGATTTTCGCTCTCCTCTTCTCAGGAAAGATGGTACTCGCATCACCACTCCTGAAGAGTGGAAGAAACGTCGAGAGGAACTGCGAAGTGAATGGCATCAAATGATGGGCGAATGGCCTCCACTCATCACCGACCCGCAGGTCACGGTGTTGGAAACTGAGAAACGTGAGAACTTTCAGCAGAGCAAGATCCGCTTCAAATGGGCCCCTCATGAAGAAACAACCGGCTACCTGCTCATCCCCGAGGGAAAAGGCCCATTCCCCGGAGTTGTCACAGTCTATTACGAACCAGAAACCGGGATTGGCCTTGGTAGTGAATACCGAGATTATGCGTACCAGCTGGCTCGGCGCGGCTTCGCGACTCTTTCGATTGGGACCACTGAAAACTCAAATGCCAAGATCTACTCGATGTATTACCCATCGCTGGAAGATGCAAAAGTTCAACCCCTCTCGATGCTCGGGTATGCTGCCGCGAACGCCTATTACGTTCTCGCAAACCGCCCTGAAGTCGACGCTGACCGCATCGGTATTGTGGGGCATTCGTATGGTGGAAAATGGGCAATGTTTGCGTCGTGCCTGTTTGATAAATTCGCCTGTGCAGCCTGGTCCGACCCTGGAATTGTTTTCGACGACACACGCCAAAGCATCAACTACTGGGAACCCTGGTACCTTGGCTATCACCCCAAGCCGTGGAGGAAACGGGGGTTGATCACTAAAGAAAATCCGGGCCGGGGACTCTATCCAGAACTTCGTAAAGAGGGTCGTGACTTGCACGAGCTCCACGCCTTGATGGCTCCACGACCGTTTCTGGTCTCTGGCGGTGCCGAAGACCCCGTGGAACGCTGGAAGGCTCTCAACCATACCGTCGAAATCAACAGAATTCTTGGTGCGGAAAACCGAGTCTATATGACCAACCGCCCGAAGCACTCCCCGAACGAGGAAGCCAATACAATCCTCTACAGCTTCTTCGAGAAACATCTCAAGTAATGCATGCCAGAGACTGAGCGACGCAGTGGAAGTTACCAGATCAATGAGAGGTGCATACGTAAATCGCACTCATTTTTCAGGTAACGGACAATATCTCCGACACGTTTGAGTTGTTGCTCAGAGGTTCCTTTGACGGTTTTGCGGGGCTTGAATCCACGTGGGAGTTCTTTTTGTGAGGACTCACACTTGTTGTTCGCGTTTTCGGCCCTGCGTGTCGCTTCGAATGCGATTGAAGCGACATCGTGATCTCGCGGGACTTTGACAGCTCTGTTGAATTCCTTTTCAAGTGTTTTATCAGTCAGCGAAGACATGACGAGTTCAGATTTAAACCTCTGCCATGCCTGAAGTTGCCGGGATGGAGTGCCGTCGTAAGCCACCAACGGAGTGAGTGAGAACGCCTCAACCGCGAAGAACACGTTCGCATTGGGGTGAGCAGGATCTTGCCTTCCCTTGGAAAGTCGCACGTGGTTGACTTCAAATCGAACGCCACCGCCTCCGAACTCTCGATTCAGTTTTGAGATCTCGAACAACAGAAGCCCAACCTGCATCGCGGTCGCCTGATTTGGGCGAAACAGCATACACAACGGAGCTGTTGCGCTCCCGTTCGCTTCCAGGTCGAGGTTCTTCTTCAACGAAGGGACGCCGATGTTTTCTTGAATCTCTGTCGAAACCTCATAAGGAGAGACTTGGTTTTGTTGAACATCGACTTGATGACCATTTGTGTTTTCAGCTTCGCGATCACGCTGCCGTCTCCAGGCATCGCGTTCTCGATCAAAATCATCAATCGCAATCTCAAGTTGCTGTAATTGCATGGAAATGTATCGCTCGAAGCGTTTCCCTGTTTGATCAAGTCTCCGTGCGACCTCCAGCAGTTCCTGGCGGTACAGCACTAAGTCCTCCATATCAAGATCATCAGTCGTTGTTGCAGCAAATTGTTTATTCATGAGTCGGTCTCAACTTGTCGAACCAATCAGTAAAAAAAATGTCGTCAGCCACCGGCAAATGCTTCAAGCACTTAGCCGAGTCGCCCCCACAGGTTCAATAACCGTGATGACAACGATGGTGACGAGTTTCTTGAACTGCCCGTTTCTCTCACATGATCTCTAAATTCTCGAAGCCGGAGTTCTGCTTCATCAAGCACGCCCCCTTCACGATCACTCGGCTCGGAATCGGCGTGCGCTTTCTGCATTTTGACTTCAAGGTCGTGCCGCATTCTGGCAATCTCAGCCCGTTCCCGAGAAAGCCGAATCTCTTCTTCCCGCGAAACGGTTCCCTGAGCTTCTTTAACTTTGACTTTCAGGTCCGCAATTTCCTGTTGAGCGGATTCCATTTCTTCTTGAGCCGCTGTAATTTGCGTCCGTAAGTTTTCGGTCAATCGTTGCAAGGCTTCGGTTTTGGCACTGGTCGAGTTCGCAGAGAGAGCGGCCTGAGTTTCGGTACGCTCCTCCTGAAGATGTTTCATCTTGATCTTGAGTTGCTCATTCTCGGCTTGCCATTCTTCAGAAAGAAGTTCAAACCGTTCCTCGAACTCTCCCAACCAGCGGGCAAGCTGTTCCCGTTCATCCTTTTCAGCCTGATTAGCGTTGTCTGCTGCGAGTACAAGGTCCTGCAGAACGCGAATGTTTTCATCTTTTTGGTGCAACTCACTCAGCAAGACTTCGAGTCGATCGACAAGCTTCTCGACTTCTTCCCGCGTCGGCAGATCTTCATCATCGACATGATCAACAAACGCTGCTTCAGGGAGATGAGTCGCGGAATTGGTTCTTAATTCTTCCTGCAACGACAGAACTTCCTCGCGAAGCAATTCGATCATTTCCTGTTGGAACGGATCGGACGCAACCGCCTGATTTTGAAGCTGTCGCGAATCCAGTCGCTCACGAAGCACTTCGAGTTCCGCCTGAGCCTCTTCCAGCTCAATCGTCAAAGAGGCGACCTTCGCTGAATGATCAACAACAGGAAGATGACTTGTCAGCCCAGCAATGTCGTTCAGCTGAATTGACTCGACGCCCAGTCCGTTCTCCGACTCTTCCTCTTCAAAAGTCGGACTCTCGGCCTGGCCATCGGCTGATTCAGTGTAATCCGGTTCAACGACAGGATTTGAATAGGTGTTCGGAGCTGGCTTACTGTCGCGCAACTTCAGTTCGATTACGTTCTGACCGACTCGAACTTCGCAGTCATAGTTGACATCCACATCTTGAACCCGTGCCTCGTTGACATAAGTTCCGGTCTGCGAGTAACAGTCTCGCACGTTGACAACTCCGTCGATCACAGAGAGCAGGCAATGCAGCCCCCCCACTCCTTCGCTTTCCAGACGCAATTCCGCAGTCCCATCGGATCCAACGGAAACGGTCTGACCTTCGCGTAGAACGCGGGTGATGTATTCGCCGCCAGGAATCTGGACCGAAATGGTCGCCATGGCAGCTGTATTTTCGATAAAGACGTCGGTGCTCATTATTTGGATTCTCCCATGGAGAGAAGTTCACCCATATCGAGGCCGGATGACTTGCCCGACGAAGTTTTCGATTCAGGAAGCAAGTTCAAGACATCGAGGACTTCGTCGTATGAATAAGGGCGGTGAATCACGAGAAGCTCAGAAAGCTCGGCAGCCAGCGGAGGACAGTTTCCTTCTTCAGGAGCGATCAAACCGATCGGAGTGGTCGCGAGTAACTCCGCAACTTTTCCTTCAAGGCACTTCGGTAACCGAAGTTCGTCCTCACCTGTCACTTCGACTAACAAGTAATCAGCAGCTTTGCGATTGACTAGAAGTTGTAAACCAAATTCGTCGCGGACCACTTTTCCTGACCAGGGGTTGCTGGAATCCGCGAGAATTTCTCGCAGCAGGGATGAGCCTTCCGGATTTGATTCGAGCGCCACAAGATTGCGCCCACTGGCGACGGTTTGGACATCGACCCAGTCGGCAATGCGGAAACCTTCGAGGCAGCGATAAGTTTCTTCGAGTGAAAGGTCAACTTTCTCTGCGAGGAGTTCAGTTGCAATCGGCTCTGTGCCAAGGTGTGTCAGCAATTGGAGTTGCTTGGCTCCCAAACCTGATCGATCCAGATTCTGTCCACGCAACCCACGTCGAATCCAACCTTTGTTTTCTTCAATCGACGTATTCTCATCGTTGCCACAACTCATGGACGCTTCAACCAGGATCCCTGCAAGACTACTTTGCAGCGGAGTTCTGCGGAAGAGTGCCGGAAGTTCTCGCGACGCACTGAAAGAGAATGCAATCGGAGTCTTTTCGAAACATTGCCAAGTTAAATATGCGGCCTGGAATCTCAACAGGGTTCGCAAAAGTCGAGGATCGAGAACCTTGCGGTCTAACAGCTCAACAAAACCGTCAACCTGAGAATTGAAGCCACTGCTCATCGTGAAACGCAGAACAGGCGCCAGTTCCTTCAGTGACTCCGGCAACTTCGTCGCGACGGCTTCGGGAGTGACTGACGAGGAAACGACAGCCTGAATCCGTCCCTGATCAAGATAAAACCAAACTCGATCATGCTCCAATTCGACTTCCAGAACTCCATGCTTGTTCCCGTTGTTCAAGAAGTCGAGGACTTCACGCAGAGAAACCCAACTGAAATCCCCCGAGAGCGAAGAATCTGACACTTCTTCAACAACTTCGGGAACAGCTGTTCCGTCCGATTGTGAAGAAACAATCATCGCTCCAACTTCGAGAGCGTTCGCAATGGTGATCTTCAGAAGTTCGGGTTTAAATGGTTTGGGAAGCGAGTCCACAACATTGGCGACATCCATGTATTCCACATACGCTTGCTTACGAAGCGTCGATGAAACAACAAACGGGATGCTCCGGCACTCCGGCATCGCAATGATTTTTTTGCAGACTTCAATTCCGGTTGTTCCGGGGAGTTGATGATCCAGCAAGATGATATCTGGAATCAGTTGCGGAGCGAGTTCGAGTCCTTTCTCTGCAGTTGGAGCGAGAACCACTCGATATCCCGCTTGCGAAAGATGGCTGTCCACCATTTTTCGAATCGTTGAACTATCATCAATGACTAAAACTGTCTGTGTCGACATTCATGTTCTCCAGAACTTGTATAATGTTGTTCCAAGTGTATGAACTCAGAACTGATCGATAATCTGAATATGGCCTCTCAAACACTGAGTAAATTTTTCCTCAGTGAGTTTCCCGGAGAGCTACTAAACACTTGCGGAAGCTGCTGTTTTCGAGTGGCGGAGTGCCTGGGCAATTGATTTCACCAAAGTGTCGTTAACAGGTTTGGCAAACATTCTGATCACCCCTAAGTTCGCAATGGTTTCTGCAGTTTGTGGATCACGTCGACCGGAAACGACAACCACTGGTAAGTCGGCAAATCGATCAACTCGTCGAAGAGCCGTAATGAATTCAATTCCGTTCATCCGCGGCATGTCGATATCGGAAACAACTCCGTCAAAATCGCCGTTCCTCAAGATGTCCAGCGCTTCAGCCCCATCTGCTGCCTCGACAATTTCAAAGGAATGCTTCGAGAGCTTTCGGTTCATCGCTTTTCGCACACTCAGCGAATCATCGACAATGAGAATTCGCGCCGAATTGGCGTTCAATCCCCGCAGGTTTGCCGACTTTTTCCAACTGGAATTTCGAGCATTTTGTTCCGATGAATTTGCCGATTCTGCTTGATTCTTCAGCTGATTCGCAAAATCAGAAAGACGAGGAACATCCAGCATCAAAACTGTTTCCGCTTCACCGGAGAGTGTCACTCCAGAGAAGCAACCGTGATGGCTAAGTAAACGAGGCAAGGAACGTACAACTACTTCCTCCACTCCGACGACGGCGTCGACAGCGATGGTCAGTTTTCCTTGAGTTTCCGCACTCGAATTCTGTCGTCCCTCAGCATTGAGATTCTGACGCAGCGAGATGATTCGCTGGCTTGCTGACGGAAAGGAAGGAATCCCCATCAGGTCACACAAGCTGATTACATTGACATCGGGACTGACTTGCCCGTCGGTTTGTGTTCCAAACACTGAGTGCATTGGCAGTGCAAACAACTGTTCTCCCGAGCGAACAACCATTGCATGCTCAATCGTAGAACGCAGCGGGATCTCCAGCACGAAGGCTGTGTATTCACCAACGACCGATTCAATCGTGATCCGTCCCCGCATGCTGCGAACCATTGAAGCGACAACATCCATCCCGACGCCTCGACCAGAAATCTGGCTGACTTCCGTTTTCGTCGAGAATCCAGGCTGAAGAATCAGTTCGCGCAATTGCTCTCGTGATGGAGTCATTCCAGGGGTAATGAGTCCCAGTTCACGTCCCCGTTGTTCAAGTTTCTGCTCGTCCAGTCCGCGCCCATCATCACGGATTTCCAGGTAGAGTGAGGTCGCATCGGACCAGGAATTCAGCGTCACTTGTCCTGTCGCCGGTTTCCCGAGTTTCTTACGGTCTTCGGCTCCTTCAACACCGTGGCTGACCGCATTCCGAATAATATGCATCAACGGTTCGTACAAACGTTCTTGCAGCGACCGCTCTGCACGTGTTCCCTGTCCTTGAAATTGCAGTTCAACGGACTTCCCTTCTGCTTTACTGGCATCGCGAGCCACGCGATACAGTCTTCGGAACAGTCCGGCAATCGGCTGTCGACGAAGTTCCATCAGTTCGGTTCGGTAGCAGCCGATCAAATGAGAAATCGTCGAGTTATCCTGAGAAAGTGGGTCAAAAACCTCCTGAAGCGTTCGCCCTAACTCCGAGACATCTTTGGCGATTTCTGAAATCGAAGCTGTCAGTTGCTTGTTTCGGTTTTCCTGTTTCTGGACGCTGTCTTCTTCGTTGACCGATTGATGATAGTTATGCGGGTCGATCTCTTGAGGTCCAGCATAGGTGTCGACCAGTCGTAAACGCATCGCACAGTTACTGACATCATGATGCAAATGTCGGAGCGATCCGACATACGTTTCACGTCGATTTCGCAACATCACAAGCTCGGCCAACAGGTCCATCAGCCGATCGAGGCGGGATGCTTCAATTCGAACGTACGTTTCTCCCCCTCCATCAGTCGCCGTTTCGCCAGATGAGGCTGGAGCTGAATAATCGGAAGCAGGTGCTGGCTCGGAACTGTTGGGAACAAGTTTTTGAAGTTGCTGACGAACGAAATCAACCCCTTCAAGAAGTGGGTCCGTCTGAATCTCTTCACCGGCTGTAGACATCGCTTCAACCTGGTTTTCCAGATTGTGCAGATACTCCGCCAGCCCAGTCAAACCGACTGTCCCGGACGCTCCTTTCAAAGTGTGAAGCTCACGGCAGAACTTCTGAAGTGGCTCGACATTCTTTTTGTCGTTGTCCAATTCGAACAGGCACATCTCCATGCCAGCCAGACATTGCTGAGCATCATCCACATACGCAGGAATCATCTCAGGATCTTCGAGTGTCTCCTGAACAATCGATTCTTTGTTAATGACAGACGGTTTCCCAGCAGCCACGGGACGATCTACAAAGACGTCCTGAAACGCTGTTTCGGAAGCTGGCTTCGGCTCAGGCGGTAAGCTCATCCCTCCCATGGTTTCAAGCGTTGAGAGCAATGCCGAGACATCGACAGCTGGAGCTTCGACATCTTCGCTGACAGATTGTTCATCGATCAGAAGGTTCTCATCTCCCCAGGATTGGCTGCCAGCGTCTTGCCAAACGTCATCATTGTCTGCGGTGAATTTCTCCGAATCAGCCAATAAATCGAGGTATTCTCCCCAGCGGGCATCCAGAGAATCGAGTGTTTCCTGAATCGCAGTCAGCGAGTCCGGGTAGTCGTTGAGAGACTTCTCAACAGTAGGTAATGTTTCGTTGCAGTAGGCGAGAATCTCTTGGCAATACTCTTCGCTTCCACCTTCTTCTTGCCAGGTTTCTGCCAGTGAGGTCAAATCGACGAGTGACGCCGAGAGCGTTTGCAGTTCGATCGCACCGACGTCATTGGCTGCATTGGCAAGCTGAGAGAATCGCGAGCGGACTGCAGCAACTGCTTGCGAGCCCGAAAGGTCATCGGAATGATTATTTTGGGGACTCATATTACACCTCATCCGATTCGTCGTCAGCAAAGACGAGATGTTCTCGATCGTGCATGTTCACCCGTTTCTGCTCAGGTAACTCGCGTCCCCGTTCGGATTGGTGCTGGCGAGCTTCGTCATCGCAGTTGAACATCGGAGCCATCCACAATTCGAGATCTTTCGTCACCGAAACGACTTCCCCGGCAGAGGACTTCACATTCGTTGCACGTTGATGAATTCCATGGGAAAGTGTCGCCACTTTTTGCATGACGTTGATCATGTCTTGCGTTCCCCGGAGTTGATTCATGGTGATCCGTGAAATGTCCCCTACACGCTCCGCTGAATCCGTGGAGGTCTGACTGATGCGTTCCAGAGCGACTCCCGCTTCATTCACACGAGCAACCCCCTCTTGCACTTGTGTCCGTTGTTCCGCCATTGCGGAGATGGTGTCCTGAGTTTCCATTTGGATGGACTCAACCAGATCGGCAATTTCACGAGATGCAGTGCTTGTATGTTCCGCCAGTTTGCGAACTTCTTCAGCAACGATGGCGAATCCACGTCCCTCTTCACCGGCCCGCACAGCTTCGATTGATGCGTTCAGAGCCAGCATATCGGTCCGTGTAGAAAGTGTTCCCATTGTTTCCACAATCGAACTAATCTCTTGTGACCGCTCACCAAGTGAAAGAACTTTGCGTTCTCCAGCTTCCACGTAAGCACGAATGTTGTGCATCCCCTCGATCAGCTTGTCGATCAAATTCTGGCCGAGAACCGCCGCTTCTCGAGCATCAATCGCAGATTGATTTGCAGACTTTGCGTTGCTCAAAATGAGATCGATGTTTGTCGAAAGCTCTTCAACGTTTTGAATCGACCCATCCAGGGTCGTCGTTTGATTCTGCGCATCCCCGATTGTCTCATCTGCTCGATTCGAAATCGCTTCGACGTGAGTCAAGATCCGGCCGACTTCGGCACCGACTGCCCGCGAGATTTTTGCAAGGACCTGTGAGAGCAAACGGCCATCCATGCTCACTTTCTTTGATGAGCCATTCTTGGCACTTTGCGGAGAGAGTTGCTCCAGGACTTTCTGGATTCCCAATCGTCCTTCACGCTTCCACTCTTCAGACTGCCCAACGAGTTTAGCCAACTCATCCAATTCCGGGACTCCAGAATTGATGTCGGAAACCAATTCATTGCGATCGATACAAATGACGATTTTGCGAATGGCCTTTTCGAACCACCAGACTGCCATCGTCGCCGGAAGGATCACTCCTAACGGCAACACCATCGCATAAAACATCAAAAGCGATTTCTCAGGAGATTGACAGATCAGTCCGACAATCCCGCCAGCAGAAAGCGCTGTCACGGTGTGTGTAATAAATAACCGAAATCGATATGTCATTCGTCTCTCTCCGAGGTGTGGTCCTCGATTATCTACAGTGCGGGGCTATCCGAATGTTCTAGAACTGGTCTCAAAACTTTCTGTTCACTTCTCTGGTACAGAGAAAGTTCGCGATTCCAGAGGTTCTGAAACTGCTTCTAGAGATGAACTCTGTTCAAAATCCTGTTCTTTGCTCTGGAATGCAGGATTGAGCTCACGAGACGCTAATTCGTAAATTCGAATGCTGTCCAAAATGCGAATAATGTTGTCGTTGTAAGTTGCCCAACCAATCACGGTTGAATCCCAACCTTCGAGTTCTTCCGGTGAATTAGATGGCTCAAGCTCGACCAGTGTGTCCAGTTCATCAACGAGAAGCCCCCAGTCACCGTCACGCTCTTCGATGATCATCAGGTACTCATCGCTTCCGTAAGGTTCTTCCGGAAGAATGGCACTCAAGTTGAGTACAGGCACAAATTCACTTCGAATATGGCTCAACCCGGACAGGAACCGGTTAGTGCGAGGGACCGAAACAAATTTCGGTCGCGGCATTACTTCGCGGATCACCTGGGCAGGAAGTGCAAGCCAGACTGAACCACGCCGGAAAACACAATAGGTTGGCTTTTGGGTCATTTCAGTTTCTTCAAGTCTTAAATTCGTATCTAATTTCGTAACTGTTCAGTGATGTCGATCAGGTTCGCAAGTGCCATGAAAACAATCAGGACGACTCGCTAACTGATTGTTCATGATTCGTTTTGAGTCTCTGCTCAATTTTCAAAGCAAGCTCTTCCAAGCGAGAGTTTTGTTTCGGATCAGAACTCTTTGGTGGCGGAGTCGATGAGAGATCATCTCGCAAGACGGACGTAATACCGAGTTCCTGAGCCGCTGAGATATAAGCGGGTCGCTCACTTCGGATTTCATTGCCCCGCACATCTTCCCACAATGTTTTTTCCAGCTTCAAAACGATCTCAGACACAGCTTTCCAGTCCTTCAGGAAGAACTGTTCGATCGATGATCTCCATTCACGCACCCCTTCAACTGAAAGGGAGCCAATGTTCAATTGATTTGAGGAGTTCTTGCGAGTTGTCATTCCAATTGCCAATTAAATAGGAAGAAATGAAATTGAGCAGCAAAGCGGAAGTTGAGCTATCGAATGATTCCACCGCTGACAAAAGCCTCATCTTCAAAGTAGCGACACCACCGCACCTGTACTTTGAACTCACTTGGAAGTTGCTTCACTTGAGTCACAGGCTGGCAAACATATTCAGAATCCACCGAGAGGGGCTCAAAATGCATCAGAGAAATCCCAATCGCATGCTCCCCCCCCTTTGTATCCATCGTGACATCACGCACGATTCCACTAATGGCGCGGTCTGCAACGATAATTTTCACCTCAACCGGGAGCGGAGACCGCTCACCATTACGACGACATACGGGTGTCGAAGTTTTGCTTGTGCTTTTAGAGGATGAAGACATGCTGGTCCCAAGTCGGAAAGGCTCAAGTTGTGTCAAAAAACAATTGGTCTCATGTGGAACTTATTTCATCAATCCAGGGGAGAACCCTGAATTCCGAGAAGATTCCAACGAACGTTTGACCGCTAGTTGAATCAATTTGTCAAACAGATTCCTGAGGATTTTTCTGCCGCATCAAAAAACGCATAACCGCGTCATTCAGTACGTTGCAAAAAATCAACGTCAGCAAAGTTCGCTATCAGTATCTGGTCTCAGCCATTTCCGAGTGGAAATTTCGCAACGACCCGGATCTCAAAGAGCATGATTTCAGAGAAGACTTGAACATGTCGAAGCTGTATTCAAGAATGCCTGTTTCCTCCACGAACACTTGAAGTGAAACTGATCATGGCGAAACAACACGCACCGCGATTTCTGGATATCGTCAACGATGCAAAATCTCGGGTCGCAGAATGCACCGTTGACGATGTTCGGCGAATGCAAAACGAGCAGGAAAAATTTACTCTCATTGACGTCAGAGAAGAGAGCGAGTTCGCGAATGGGCACTTGCCCGATGCCATTCATCTCGGAAAAGGGGTCATCGAAAGAGACATCGAGAAGAGCGTTGCAGATGTGAATGAGAAAATCGTGCTCTACTGCGGAGGAGGATTTCGATCCGCGCTGGCTGCCGATGCACTTATGAAAATGGGATACACAAATGTCATCTCAATGGATGGGGGCTGGAGCGGATGGAAAAACGCTGGATACGAGACCGTCTAAAACAGATCCAAGATTGGCCTGCAGATTCGGCCTCGTCGTGAGCAGCCTGTGAAGTCACGACACGAAGCTTTGAAAGTGAGCATCACGGGGACGACAAACATCGAAAATGCCGGAGTGCTCGCTTTACAGTCAGACCGAATAAAACCGGTTCTCTCAAGAGAGACGCTGAACACCAAACTTTGGGGTGAATCGACAACACTCTAGAGCATCTTTCGAATTGGTTTGCAGGATCTGCCTCGTGGCGAACAGCATTTTTACTGGAGAAATGCGTTCTTCACGGGCACACGGTAGAGCAAACTGCTCTAGTGTTTCCTGTTTCTGCGAAGATCGCTTTTCAAATGAGGAATCGGTGCCGCGTCCCCCTTTGACCGCTGAACACTCGAGTCTCAATCCATTCGATCACGAAGAGCACTCTCAAAGTTGCCCAGACTCCTGCTGACTGGCCACGAACCGTGACAGAACTTCGCCATCCTTGAGAATAAACAAAGCGTCGCAAGTTGAGACACGGTCTCAATATGACACAGTAAGCCCTCGAACTAGCCGCTATTGTCTTGACACCTGAAAATTGCGGTCCTAAAAATTGACCATATAGAAGATTGACAAAAGTCCTTCCAAACAGAAATCCGATTCATCCGGAAAAGTGATTGATTCTTTCCATTTTAGAATGACTCACTAATTTTGAATGACTGACAATTTTGCTGAGACCATCCTGCTGAAACCTTCATCCTAAGATCTTGCCACCAACTGAGATGTCGATGGTGGGGCTTTCGATGGCTGTTTCAAGCTTCGATAGAGCGATATCATCTTCACAAACTGCAATTCACTTATTTAGCCAGAACAATCAGCGACTGATCAGGATCATGATTGGCCCTTTGTTCTAAGATTCAAAAGAGTTCATCAGGGAAAAGGAAAGTCAGATGACACACGTCGTTGCGGAACCATGCTTTAACTGTAAATACACAGACTGCGTCGTCGTTTGCCCAGTCGAATGCTTCTACGAGGGAGAAGCAATTCTTTACATTCATCCAGATGAATGTATTGATTGCGAGGCATGTGTGCCTGAATGTCCTGTTGAAGCGATCTTCCACGAAGACAACCTCCCTGAAGAATGGGCTGGCTACACAGAACTGAACGCAGAAATGGCTCCTAACTGCCCAGTCATCACTGAAAAGAAAGAAGCGATGGGCGGAGATGTCGGCTAAAGAGTTCGCCAATGAGACTCCAGTGATCATTCCTCTCGTTAGAAGAGCGATCACTGGTCCTGGTTTTCCCGGTAAACTGGAAACCTATAACGCGAGACAAGTTCGCAGATCGTAAAACGCAGAACCTAAGAGGCAGAACCTAAGAGGCAGAACCTAAGAGGCAGAACCTAAGAGGCAGAACCTAAGAGGCAGAACCTAAGAGGCAGAACCTAAGAGGCAGAAC
>NZ_JBLWTN010000022.1:0-94235 GCF_048270125.1 Thalassoglobus sp.
CTCGAAAAAGAAGGACTCTCCACCCACGTTGAAGAATTCACCGTCAACAAAGATGGGAAGACGGCACTGAGAGCTGTTGTCCTCAACAACAAACTCGACGGGCTGTTGAATGGCGAAAAGCCAGCTGGTAACGCAGCACCTCACAACAGTAAAAGTCCGCCCATCGCAGCAGGCCACCAACCACGCTATGCATTAACCTTCCCGGAGGAGACAAGTCGCGTCGAGGTCACGTCAAACTTCAATCTTGTTGAGGACTTTACAATTGAGGCTTGGGTGACTGTTGGGGATGTCTCAAGCACTGAGCAACTTTACTATAATCAAGGTATCATTGATTTCGATTCTCAGTTCGGAATGACATTGTGGCATGGGCCGGGAGAGCGTCGGGATTACGCGACGATCTCGAGACTCGATCCGGCTTATCAGTTCTCAATCACTCAGAACAGTCGTGATCAAAAATCGGTTGATCGCGGTCAAAGAAGTCACATTGCAACTGTCTTTGAGAAAGGTGAAGTTCGACAGTATGTGGATGGAAAGCAGTCACTCACGACAAATCGCTTTCCTGTTCAGGATCAGCCACAGTCCGCGAAATCAATGATTGTCACCAAGATGACCATTGGTAATGGCAAAGCAAAAAACGTTGGTCCGTTTCGCGGATTCATCGAAGGGGTCCGTTACTCCAAAGGAGTCCGCTATTCCGCTGAATTCACACCACCGGTCGACCTAACGAAAGACGAAAAAACATTCGCTCTCTATCGTTTTGAAGAAGGGTCCGGCGCCACCCTCAAAGACTCCTCCGGCAACGGCCACGATGGAATAATCAAGGGGGCGAAATGGGTGAATTCGGACAACGAAACTGCCCACATCGAAAGCAAATCAGTTCCGACCAATTATGCTCTCTCACCAGTCGGAGACTTGAAAAAGAAAGGACAAGTCGCGGAATTGCCGAAGTTCCTCAAGATCGATGATGAGATGACGATTGAAGCGACCATCACTCCTTTCTCTCACGGAGCAGACAGAGAAAGCAGACCGATCATTTCGATTGCGGGGCGGCTGGAACTGAAACAATACGGTGACCGCCTGACCTGGACGGTACTCAATACAGAAGCAAACCCTGTCTCGGAGTCAACTTACTTAATGAATCTTCCGTTAGGCAAGCCGCTCCGAGTCGCTGCCGTATCGACGGGCAAACAGTTGCGATTGTTTGTAGAAGGCAAGCTGGTTGATTCGCATGACTTAAAGACATTGCCTGCGAGCCCTGCGAATAACATCCAGTTTGCTCATTGGGGTGTCGATGCGGAAAGTTACAGACATTTTGATGGCACGATTGACGAGCTGAGATTCTCGAACTTTGCCCGCTACGACTCCGATTATACCCCCACAGTCAGATTGGGCACCGATGAGCAAACGATTGCTTTGTACCATTGCGACGAAGGCGCCGGAAAGCTCCTCAACGACTCCTCCGGAAACGGGCATGATGCGGGGTTCATCGCAGCGAGGTGGGTGAATGTGGACAGTCAACCCGTTCCGCCGAACTACTCTTTATCACCTGGTGGCGATCCGACGCAGAAAGGCCGAATCGCGAAATTACCGAAATTCATCAAGATAGATGATCCAATGACCATCGAGATGACCATCACGCCTTTTTCACATGGAACAAGCGACGAAAGCAGATCACTTTTGTCATTCGCTGGGCGGTTGGAGCTTAAACAGTACAATGAACAATTGGTCTGGCAGCGCAACAATCCTGGTGCAGCCCTACCAGCAGAATACACTCCATTAGTCAAACTTCCGCTGCACAAGCCACTCCGATTGGCTGCAGTTTCCACAGGCAAACAGTTGCGATTGTTCGTCGAAGGGAAGCTGATCGGGACTCATGATCTGGCAGTATTGCCATCGAGCCCGTCAGACTTGATCAATCTGGTTGCGTGGGCAGGCGACACGGGTGGTTATAAACCATTCGACGGTACGATCGACGAGATACGCTTTTCAAATTTTGCCCGCTACAACGCTGAATATACCCCAACAAAAACACTGACCACCGACAAGAATACAGTTGCACTTTACCACTGCGATGAAGGCAGTGGAGATACGCTGATAGACTCCTCCGGCAACGGACACGATGCGGAACTCCTCGAGGCGAAATGGATGGATCCCGAAGGAGAACCCGTTTCGCCCAACCTCGCTCTCTCACCCGCCGGTGACTTCGAAGCCGCAGGGAATATGGCGGTCTTCAAGGATCTGCTTGAAGTTGACGACGAGATGACAATCGAAATGACGATCCTGCCCCGAACTCATGCTGGTGAACTGGAGAGTCGATCCATCCTTTCCTTTTCCGGTCGTTTAGTACTCAAGCAATATCACCACCGGTTGATTTGGGTTCGGATGAATCCAGGCGAAGTCCCCGAAACCGAATCCGTTAAGATGGATGATCTTCCTCTGGGTAAACCGCTGCAGATCGCAGTTATTTCAACTGGCAATCAATTGCGATTATTCGTGAAAGGGAAACTGATCGATTCTCACGACTTGGAGATTTCGCCATCTTTCAAGTTGAACCAATTGATTCTATGCCAAAGGCATGCCCCAGGAGTGGGATATGGTCCTTTTGACGGCACGATTGACGAAATGCGTTTTTCCAAAGTCGCCCGTTACGACGCTGATTATATTACCACAGAGAGATTGACTGCCGACGAACAGACAGTCGCGCTCTACCACTGCGACGAAGGGAGCGGAGATCGCCTCAAAGACTCTTCGGGTAACGGACACCATGTTCAACTAGAGGATGCGAAGTGGGTAGCGGTTGACCGGGGAACTCTCCCCCCAGCCATCGCTCCTCCTGATAGCGGTCTCTCCTTTGCCCCGCCGAACGCGCGTGTGGAAGTTTCAAAGCCATGGCCACTGCGTGAGGATGAACCAGTCACGTTGGAGGCTTGGGTAACATTACATCATGGAGCGAACGGCAAGATTGTCGACTGGTTTAACGACAATCGCTTATCGCTAGGAGTTGCATTCCGAGAACGGGACAATCAAAATTATCTTTATCTCAACCATTATTCCAACGGTACCGAATGCAACGTCGTCACACAGGACACCGTCCATGGCAAGCCGACACATATTGTCGGCGTCTGGAATGAAAAACAGTCCCAAATCTACGTGGATGGACAACTGAAAAGGTCTTCCGACAAGCTTGTCAACAGCAAACCAACGATTCGGTCCAAGACGGGAGAATTCTTTATCGGTGGAGCGCCCACCGACGGTGAAAGCACGGAGGGAGTGCAAGCCAACTGGAACTCGTTTGAGGGCGTCATCCATCAGCTTCGGGTGACCAAAGGCGATCGATATCAGGGCAAAGCCTTCGAACCCAAAGACAACCTTTTGGCTGACGACAATACGCTCGCACTCTATAAATTTGACGAGCGCGAAGGCGACATCCTCAAAGACTCTTCCGGCAACGGGCACGATGGCAAGATCATCGGGGCGAAGTGGGTGAAACTTGGAGGAGCAACACCAGTTACCAAAGCAGCCGCTCGTGGCGATGCTCGACCCCCCGCAGTCGCCCCGTTCGACGAAGCACAGGCGAAGGCACATCAGAAAACGTGGGCAGATCACCTTAGACTGCCAGTTGAGAAGGATGTTGAACTTCCCGGCGGCGCGAAGATGGTCTTCATGCTCATTCCACTTGGCGAGTTCCTGATGGGATCAGGGGGAGATCTAAAGATTGATTAAGGCTCAGGACCGGTCGAGCTGTCCTGGTTGTGCTGCTCGGTGAGATGAAGTCAACAATGTTGACGGCCGTCAACAAACTTCACAGGTCCGAAGCCACTCAACGAAAACAGCGGTCGGCCCATGAAGCTGCATTGCAATCAGCTCAGGAAGAATTGAAATCGTCGAATGGAAAGTTGTAGCAGCGAGTCAGCGAAGTGATCAAATCCGAACGCAGTAAATTGTCGGTGGAAATGCTGGCCAAAGCCCGTGAGACCGTTCAGGTGGAGCTGACTGATCGGAACGCAGAGCTGTCGACACTCAAAAAGCGAGTCAAGGATAGCGAATTGGCTGAACTGAATCTCCGTCGTCGTGAACTTAAGCTCAAAGAGCAGACCGATCGTGTTGACATCCAAGTTGAACGGAAGGACTGCTTCGCCAACATCGTTTCAGTCAGATATTCTTTCTTCTGCCGTTTTGAATTTCAGGAGCGCATCCAGCTTTTGCATACGTTGATGGACCAATTTTTTAATCGGCGTCGAGATGGAGTCGTTTTCAAGAGCGGAGTTGTACGCTGTACGTAGTCTGCTGACTGCGTTTTCGAGTTTCTGAGCAACGGCGGGTGGAAGAATCAGCCCCTCAAACATTTTGTGGTATTTCAGATAGTCCGTATTCAGGCGCTTGGCCCACCTATCATGTGTGTAGAGTGAGTGCCACAAGCGATATAACGACTTCATATCTTCCGGATTGTCTTCTTTGGACCTTTTCTTTAACGCCTGAAACGCTTCCTCGGCTCGAAGTTCTCGGATTACGATAGGGTTTCTTCCGTTGTAACCTTCCCACATCACTCCGATGACAAACGTGCCAATCACGATTACGGGGATGGTAAGAATCATTCTGCCCAACAAGACAATCATATCGATTTCAAGTCCCTGTCCGCACCACAGAACGAGTAAACCGATCGCACCGACACCCGCAAGACCTGTATTGAGTGGGTGTCCAAAGTTCTCAACAAGCTCGGGTAGGTAGACTTCTTCGTAAGCAGATTTCGGCCAATCCTTTGAGTTGGGGTAGTTCAGCTTCAACCAGAGATGTTTATTGAGTGCTCTGATTCCCTCTGTCAGAATTTGCGGAATGAGAATGATGAGCCCAAAAATGATGGCGAGTCCCACCAAAGTGCCGATCAGGACAACGACCGATTCTGAAAGTTCTTCCATTTTGGATTCTGTTCCTCTTGATGAGTTATGTTGAGGAAGGATTGTCAGTTTAAGAATCGATCAATCAGTCTCTCCATAACGACTCCGGAATTCCTCAAACAGATCGCACAGCTCCTCTTTTTGACTACTAGGTTCGACATACATTCCAACGAAATGATCGTAGCTGTCATGCTTGGCTTTAATGGTTCTGGCAAACCGCTCGCGGGTTTGAGATTCCAAGTCGATTTGCAAGGCACGGCTTCCAGCTAGTGTTGTCCACACAACATTTCCAAGTTTTCCGTCAGGTCCGAGGTTGCGCGCTGAACGAGACATTCCATCAGTCATTTCCTGGCGGATACCGTCGTACATTTCATGTACTTTTGTTTCACGCACTGTAATTCGAATGTCGTGTCCCCCATAAGAAACTCGCAATTCAGATTGAGGCCTCTTCTCGAGCGTTTTTACGCTCCAGTCTGGGGGAACCTCACAACTGAATCGTCCTTTCGGATCTGTGTATCGCGACCACTTGCCAGTTTTCCAATCTGTCAGTTCGACGGACGCAGCCGGCTCCGTCGCGACTTGAGCTTGCTTGGCAATGTTCACAACAAATACAGCAGCGATAAGAAGACCGCCTGTTATGCAGATCGTGATTAATAGCTCAACTAGTGAGAACGGGCTTCCCTTTATTGGTTTTCTAGATTTGGGACTTGGAGAGTCTTTGAATAATCCTTTCAACTTGTGTGCAGGAGTCCATGTTGAATCTCCAACACGCTGAACCAGACAATCGCGTTTTAACACTCCAGTACTAGCCAGCTTTTTCATTTGCGCGCTGGTGAGAGGGCCTACTTCATCGCCTTCAATCCGGCAAAGCCATTTCTTATTGGATTGCTGAGGATTGTGAGTCGCCATGAATAGATCCAGTGGGAATGTGATCTCAATTACGCTTGATCTTTCGTTTGTTCGACGTATCCATCAGACGGGGGCTTGGGGAGAAATGGCCCAATGCAAACTCCAATCAACCATCCAATCGGAGCACCGATCAGAAAACCTCCGATAAAGCCAACCAGTGTGGGAAGAATGAAAATCGATCCAGCCGCAGTGAAAAAGGCTGGTCGCAGTGCTGGAACGACTGCTGTGACGACGAGCAGCATCATGGCCGTATTAAACATTGAAGCAGATTCGTCAAGTTTTTCCATGGCTCCCGGTTGCGTGAGTGCCTGAAACAACATCACAACTGACATGATGAGCACAGCCACAAATAGAAGTCCTCCGACGGAAAAAATGCCCGCTTGCATCAGCACCTTCGCTGGGCTGTAGAGCAATTGGATGCGGTAGGAATCTTTCACTAATCCTTCGCCTATGGGGCGCCATTTTCGTCGCACCTTCCATTCCTTGATCGCTGCGAGATACTCTTCCTTCGCGAGTTCATTATCCGGATCGTCTTCGTCTTTGTAGTCGCTTTTCAGTGGTTTTGGCTCAATCCATCGAGTTTGATGATGTCGAGTCAGTTCGCCATTAATGAGTTTGGCGCGAACATCCCTGACCTCCGTCTTTTCCGGTTCTCCATTGGTTGTTAAGAGTTGAAGGTAAGATTCTTTCTCTGTGGTCACCGATGGTGTTTTGTCTTCTTTCACGGAGAGGCGAGCTACCGCGATTGATTCTGAGGTTCTCTTCAACCGCGTATTCAGCGTTTTCGATATTGGAAGACCATCTGAATTCTGGCCACCTTGTGCAGCGATTTTTGCTCTGGGTGAAACACTCTTCGAAGAGAATGAGAGTCCAGGAATTTTGTCGGCTCGCAACCACTTCTCTTCATCAGGGCTGACAAGGTGTGTCGGCTTTAACTTGCCAATGCTTGCGAGTTGCCTGAGTTTTTCAGGCGAGTAAGGACCGCCCACCTTTTCACCAATCTTCACCCAGTATTTCGCCATCGAGCCGTTTCTCTTCCCGCAGCTTTTTTGTTCCGTTAAACATTCAGCACAACAGAACGGAATAAGCCCAGATTTAAAGTAGTGCCCCGTTTAGCCTCTCCAGTCTCCCACTCCGTTCCAGACTGTTCGCTCCAATGTGCGAGCATCACCGCCGAGCACTTTGACGCGCAGGCAGATGCGTACCATGCGAGGTTTTCCGCCATTGGCATTGATCTGCTCTCCAATTTGCCTGGCTGCGGTGTGATCTCCGCTACGCATGAGTCGGCACAATTGCTGTGCAAGCTGTTCGTCTTCCCCGCCCAAGTCCGACTGAACGGCACGTTCCGACTCACGTTCGTGTGCCGGTCGCAAATCAATCCGTCTCGGTTGAGCCGGCTTGCTGCCAAAGAGTTTGTCGAGCAATCCCATGTGAGTGTGCCTCAGTGAAAAGAAATAAAAAACCAGGAGTATCAAGCAGCTGGAATCACGTCTCGTTTTCGCCAACGAGAGTAGCCCAGCAGGCAGAGAACTCCGGTCACGAGTAGAATGAGACTCGATGGTTCCGGGACGGAACTGACTTCTAATAGTGAATCTTGAAGGGAATAGACCACGTAGTTCGTGGAGAGCGACTGAAGCGCTGACTTACTCAATGTACTTGGAAAGATCGGTGGGTTATCAGCCTGAGTAAACGTCCCCCCAGGTAACCGCATTGCAAAATAAAGCCCTTCTGTCGCCCCATTGAATTTGACTGACACGGGATCGCCACCAAAGTGAAATGGGAATGCCCCCCCGTAAACCACATCGTTCCGATTCGAATCATCTCTTTGAATGAAAACTAAAACTGAAGAACCAAGAATTTCTGCATCGATTCCGCCGATTTTCAACTCAGAGCTGGAAACAGCGAATTGTCGACCTTCCGGTGAAGCGGGAGTCCCGATGACTGAGTCATCGAGGCGAACTGTGAGTTCATAATTCATTCCGTCGACTGTGCTGAAGACGCCATCACCACCAATCCCGAACGGATCGATGGACGTTCTGTTTTCAATTCGTCCAGTCCAGGAATAAGAGACAATACCCGCGTCAATGCTCTCTACCGAAAGGGTGAAACAAACAGAACTAACAAGAAGGAACGCCATTCGATTCACAAATTTTCTCCTGAGATGAGTCGTTTTGTATTGGGGGTGTTCTCCAGGGTGATTCACGTTGAGTTTGCAGTCATGTCATCACAACTTGCCTGAGTTTCCTCAGGCGAATAGCAGCCAGGCTCAGCAAACCGATCATCAAAATGACGAAGCTGGATGGCTCGGGAAGAGCTGCATTTTCATCCACGACCAAATACGAACCAATTGAAGCATTCAGTCCATTGGTTCCAATGAAACCAGCCAAGACCCTGTCATCACTCAAGGTGGCGAACGTCAGAATGGTCGTCAGTCGTAGCCCTGGGTAACCACCCAAGGTCGAAGTGGTTGCCGTGCCTGTGATGCCGGAGGCCTTTTTAGAGGTGAATTCAGGAACTCCTCCCAGCAATTCAATCAATCCTGCAAGCTGATCAGTTCCTGTCGTCCCATTCGTCTGTTGCCCGGGAAGTGCATTGGGGATGAACCCGAAATTATTGATCAGGTTGATCACTTCAATCTCTGTGGCGTATCGAAATCCTTGAAAATCTCCTCCGGGACCAAATTGAGTTGAGATATCATCTGAGGAACGACCAAATGAGAATGTCAGGTCGAGAAAGTCTAAGTTTTGGTCCGTATCTCGAGTGATCGACCCGACCCCAAAGCCTGGATGATCAGCGGAGATCACAGCAGCCAAGACTGGGGTTGTCATCGAGACAACTGATATTGCAACACAAATCGCATTGAGAACAAATCGGGAATTCATCGTCGTTTTCCACGTTGAAGTCTCGTGATCATCCCTCACCACATACCTCGCATTCACTCGAAGCTGGCTCAGCCCAACTCAAATTCAGTCTAATGCTCACTACTCAAACGAATCCTCATCAACACTCAACAAGATTCGAATCACTCACTGTCAGAGACAATGCTCAGCTCAGAAGCCAACAAAGTGTTCGCTTAGACTCAAAAACAAGAACGCTTTCAGATAACGCGAAAACTTCAAACTCCCGCTAATCTCAGACGATTGGGAAATTTTTCCTTTAGGTAAGCGTGTGTGCATTCGCTGCCACGATTTTCCTCGGTCAACCCCCGGGGCAATCAAGCTTGTGACTGGAATTCAACTTATGCTCCCACTATCTTTGACGTTGCGTCTTTTTCGGGTTGTCGCGTAAAGCAGAGAATTGTCATTGAATTCTTTTAGCTTGCGTAGGGTTTCTTTTTGTGTTGAGAATTTCAGCGATGGTCTCGACTTCCTCTGAATTAATCGATGGTGTTCGCCGGCATGACCCGTTGGCCTGGGGGAGGCTGGTGCGGATATACAGCCCGCTGGTCTATCACTGGTGTCGGCATCGGGCGGAACTCTCCGCTGAGGACGCTGCCGATGTATTACAGGAAGTGTTCGCATCTGTAGCTCGCTCGATCGGGGAGTTTGAGAGAAGAAAAACGAGTAACGAGAACGGTCAACCAGGGACGTTTCGCGGTTGGCTGCGTGTGTTGACGTCCAACAAGATTCACGATTTTCATCGGCGCAATGCACACCAAACGCAAGCGACCGGTGGCTCAGATGCAATTCAAAGGCTCAGCCAGGTACCAGATTTGTTTCCGGGGACCTCTGATTCCGAGTCACCTGCGTCGGGCGAAGAGATTTGTGAGCAGTCCATTTTAATTAACCGTCTTCTGGATGAATTACGGCCACGATATAAGGAGGAAAGCTGGAAGGCGTTCTGGCAGTCTGAACTGGCGGGGCGCCCTCGGCAGGAAATAGCAAACGAGTTGGGGATGTCAATCGATGCAGTCAATATGGCTATTTTCCGGATTCGCAAGCGACTACGAGAGGAACTCGAAAGGTTTCTAGAGGAATGACATATATCCTTCAGGCCCAGAACAATTGGCGTTATGCTTGAACGTTCTTGGTAGTGTTGTCTTATCCTGCACGAACTCAATTCCTCCTGCCTGAATCATTCAGACATGAAGAAGTGGCAAGCAGCGAATGTGACCCACACCGGCGGGCAAGAAAAGAACGGAACTCGACATCCATGCCGCTTCCTGATCACAACAAACCTGCTCACAACAAGCTTGATCCCCCGGGACCAGAGTTGGCCTCTGATGCACTCGACGACTATTTCCAGGAGCATGTTGAAACGTGTGCAGCATGTCGCGAAGTGACAAGTGATGCCGGGCGTAATTTCTCATCAACTTTGCAGAACATCTTATCACAGTCGGTACTTGTCGAATTGCTGAGCGAGCCAGCCTACCTTGAGGCTGTGACGAAAATTCAGCAGATGCAGGGTGAAGAAGCTGCGACTCTCGCTGCAAATTCAACCATCCTTGAAGCTGGATACCAAATCGGGCATTACAAGATTTTGGAGTTCATAGCCCAAGGAGGGATGGGGCAGATTTATCGGGCGGAGCATATTGAACTTCATAAAACTGTCGCAATGAAGCTCCTGCCGGAGCACAGGGAAGAGAATGCACACGCAATTGACCGCTTCCGTCGCGAAATGAAAGCTCTCGGTCAATTCAGCCATCCCCATGTGGTAATGGCCACAGATGGTGGCGAAGACTTAGGAAGATTCTATCTGGTCATGGAGTTCGTTGAAGGACGAAATTTCACGGATCTGACTCGAGCTCTGGGACCACTTCCGATTGCAGATGCTGCTGAGCTAATCCGACAGGCTGCATTGGGAGTCGAAGCGATCCATCGTCAAGAGATGGTTCATCGCGATATCAAACCCTCAAATCTTATACTCTCAAATGATGGCATCGTGAAAGTTCTCGATTTAGGCCTGTCAAGATTTTCGACAGTCTCGATAGACGAGGAAGACTTGACCGCCACAGGGCAGATTTTGGGAACGAGAAGATACATGGCTCCCGAGCAGTTCGAGACAAGTCAGGTTGATGCCCGAGCTGACTTGTACAGTCTTGCTGCCTCACTGGAAAGCTTGCTGACTGGTGGTCTTCCTTTACTCGAAGAGTCAAATGCCCCAGAGCAGGGGACGAATAAAGATCGAAAATCGACAGTGAGTAGAACGTTATCGAAGCGCGATGATCTCCCGGAGGAACTCATCGAGATCCTCCGCCGGTTCACCGCACGCAGGCCGAGTGATCGACCGACTTCCGCAAGAGAATTGATCGAAGCAATACAGCCTTTCTGTGCTGGTTGTCAACTTTCGACACTCGTGCAAAGAGCGAAGAATTCGAATGAATTCGTCGCCGGAGAAATTGATTCAATAAATGGAAAACCACGTCAGTCCGCGCAACCGAGAGTTCGATCTCAACAACGTCTCTTGTGGGGAATATTCTTTACTGCGTTGGTTGCTGTATCGATGTGGTTTGGATTCTCGAACATTGAGAGAAATCAAGCATCGAGTGTCAATTCATCTGAAACTCAACCACAAAGTAAGAATGCGTTGAAGCAAGTTTCCCCGGTATCAAAAGTGTCTCAGCCACCAATCGAACAATTGCAGGAACGCCAGATTGCAGAGTGGGTTCTAAAAAAAGGAGGGGAAGTTGTTCGACATCCACATGGGAAAATTCAGAGTGTGAAGGAGATCCCTGAGGAAGGGCCTTTTCGGGTTCGATTCATTACACTGATTGACCGGGGAGTTTCTAATGTTGACATCCTCCCATTTCAGCGACTTTCCGTGATCGACGGTTTGACTCTGGCGAATAATTCTGCACTCACTGATCATGGCTTGATCGGCCTTTCCAAAATCAAAACTCTGAAATGGCTTTATGTCGGCGGGACACAAATCACCAATCAGGCTTTGGTCAGCTACAATGATCTGTCAAACTTGGAGACATTGGGGCTTGGGAAAACATCAATATCTGGTGCCGGGCTAGAGGTTCTGACAAAGCTGAATGGTTTACGAGAAATTCAATTGAATGGCACCGCAGTATCAGATGCTGGACTAAGCCATTTAAAGAATTTCCCCAACCTGATCAGACTGAATCTATCATCTACAAACGTAACAGACGCAGGACTGTTCCAACTCGTTGAGTCTGCACCGAAAATCAAGTATTTGCAGTTGCAATTTACAAAAATTACTGATGATGGACTGCTGCATCTAACAAACTTAAAACAGCTCAAAGAACTCAACCTGGAACAGACATCTGTGACCACCCAAGGAGTCGAGTCACTTCGTCATGCGATTCCAGATTGTGATGTGAAACATTGATATTTCATGTCAGCTCCTCTATTTGCCCCGGAGCCACCGACAAGACATCCCTGAGGTCCCAAATCCCAATATAAACTGACACCATTACTGGAAAACCTCATCCTCATCCTCATCAGTTCCCCCGCACTGAGTTGGCCTGTGTCGCTTTTGCATTCAATATAGAGAGTTCAGAGTACGGTCGTGGAATTTGGAATAGTTTTTGATCTGCTTTCGATTGCATCCATTGATATTGCAGGTAGCCAATCCGACTACCGTGGACCGGCCATGATTCCACCGCTGATTTCCCGGGCCACCACACAATGCGCCTTCAGACGAAATAGGAGCTCTTGAGGTGTCACAGCTTAAATGCGCGACTCTCACAGAGAAAAGATTTCGGTGCCGATGCTCGTTTTGCATGAGGTCACGGACTGTAGACACCGGTCAGAAAATGTAGCACCTGTCGGGGGTGGATGTTTTTCGGAATGAAAGTGTAGCGCCCAGATGATCGCTTATTGTCAGGTGTTCAGGCCTGTTGGTCTTTGACCAACTGTTTGACCTTTAGGCGGCGAAGGACGGGTGTTTACGATCATGAAAGAGTGGGCGGAGATTCACCGTCGTGTCCTGAACTGCGAGATCAGTCAACGAGCCGCGTGCTGTGAGTACGACATTCACTGGGATAGACTTGAGAGTCCTGACGTTCGAAGCAACAACAACTGTGTCCTTCAAAATCTTAACGAGCGGCAGGCTGGTAGATGCTGCCGTACAAGGCGTGTGTATGCTATGCGAGTGTGTTGGAACTTCGCAATCTGACAGTTGGATTGACCGTGTGGAGCCGTGGATCGACAAGCGGCACCGGTGGGGAGAGCGGATTACCTAATGGCATACGGAAACTACTGAGATACGTCCCTAATACCGCTTATTCACGCCATGTTTTGCGTGGTCTTGCAACGCTTTGCAAAAATAATCAATCTTCGTAAAATGTTGGTGTCCCGGGCCTTGAGACCGCTCGGACGAAGCTTAAAGTTCGCCTTCGGAACCGGGGGTTGGGGGTTCGAATCCCTCCGGGTGTACTTTAGCCTGCTACCCAGCAGGCTTTTTTTGTGTTCAAATTTTCAACTTCTCCACCAAACGAAATGTATCCAATCGTTTCTTGCGTGTTGGCAAATTTCTATAAAACAGCTTTGGGCATTAGCGGGGCGCCGCGTGGGGTATCTTGGGGTGACTAACGACTGGTTCCTTGAGCGGTTTCTTTCATATGGAGGTTCGAGAAACATAGCTGGCAAGGTTCGATTCGCGATGTAGGATTCGCCAAGTCAAAGGTAAATCAGGCAGCGGCAAAAATGCTCGGTTTCAGATTGCTGACGGAGAAACTTCCAACTCCGAAGCGAAGCGTCGACTGGCCACGATCCACAGTCTCTATGAAACACTGTGCTAGAGCAGTTTGCTCTACCGTTTGCCCGTGAAGAACGCATTTCTCCAGTAAAAATGCTGTTCGCCACGAGGCAGAACCTGCAAACCAATTCGAAAGATGCTCTAACAGTTTGGACTTGATTATTGGGCCAACTGGACATGGCAAGTCGCCACCGAATTTGGAGCAGCAAGAGTAGTCACTGGTATCTTTTTATCGACTTTGTTTAATCAATCGATGGTCATTGCGACAAAGGTCAGCTGAAACGTTGGGAACGGCAATCAATCGTGGGCAGATTGAAACGATGGTCGCTGACCTGATGCCATGGCGTTGACGGAACGCCCATCGCAGTTGCCTCAAGAGGGTCCGCTGGAACTTCAATGGCTGCTCCGTTCTCGTCTTCAACTTTCTTTGTGATGACGCGTCCAGCTTTTCTGTTCAAGCGGCAAATGTAATCATGTCCAGCAGCGTGAATTTTGTTGAAGAGTGCAGCGGACCGGTATTCACGGACCTTCAAAAACAGATTCTCTTCTCCTGAATCTGGAACATCGATTTCATTGGCAGCAATTGTGTTTGCGAGGATGTCTTGTTCGGACTTTCCTTCGGGGATTGAACTTCGGTGAGGAGTGTCGATTGACAAATCGGAATCGATGACGCCTACTTTAATTCTTGTTCGTTTACTGAAAACTCAAAGCTGACAAATCACTTGTTTTGACCAGTAAAGATGATCTCTGAGATCAGATTTTGAGACCTCATTCTGATGTAAAATCGAATGATATCCTCTGCAAGGATCTTGAATTTCCTCTACGAATTTCCCTACAGTGACACAGCGAATCTTTGCGGCCAAACTAATTGACTTTCGCTTGGGACTTCTAGTCGTCTTAACAAGACGGCCCCTTGTCGCAGTCACTGCACGTCACCAAAAACAAGAGAGAATCCTCCAGGGAGATGACACTGATGTTGATCGAGCGATCGAAAATTTTGTTGTTGATATGCATGATAGCGTGGGGTGCGTCCCCTTCGCTTGCTCAGGACAAACCCAATATTGTTGTGATATTCGGAGATGACATTGGGCAAACAAACGTATCCGCCTACACGCTAGGGCTTGTCGGGTACACGACTCCAAATATCGATCGTCTTGCCAAAGAAGGCATGATCTTCACGGACTATTATGCAGAACAAAGTTGTACTGCGGGGCGTTCGACGTTTATTACTGGGCAATGCACCTACCGGACAGGGTTGTCAAAGGTTGGCTTGCCGGGGGCTAAGGTCGGTCTCCAAGCTGAAGACCCAACCATTGCAGAGCTACTCAAACCACATGGCTACGCGACCGGTCAATTTGGTAAGAATCACTTGGGGGATCGTGATGAATTCCTCCCGACCAACCATGGCTTCGACGAGTTTTTGGGAAACCTTTACCACCTGAACGCAGAAGAAGAACCTGAAAATCGCAACTATCCACAAAGCCCTGAATTTCGAAAGAAGTATGGTCCGCGTGGAGTGATTCGTAGTTTTGCCGATGGTCGAATCGAAGATACTGGTCCTCTCACCAAGAAGAGAATGGAAACAGTCGACGAAGAAACATCTACTGCAGCTATCGACTTCATGGAGCGACAAGTTGCTGCCAAAAAACCATTCTTCTGCTGGTACAACGCAACCCGCATGCACTTTCGGACTCATGTCAAAGAAGAAAATCGTGACAAACCAGGTCTGGAATCTCGAACAGAGTATGCAGACGGGATGATTGAGCATGATGCCTTGGTCGGTCAACTGCTTGATAAAATTGACGATTTGGGAATCACTGAAAATACGATTGTGATTTACACAACCGACAACGGTCCACACAAGAATACCTGGCCAGATGCTGCTTTAAGCCCATTCCGTAACGAAAAGAATTCGAACTGGGAAGGAGCGTTTCGAGTTCCCTGTCTGATTCGTTGGCCGGGCAAAATTAAGGCTGGAAGTATCTCCAATGAGATTGTGAGTGGGCAAGACTGGCTTCCAACCCTTTTGGCAGCGGTTGGTCAGGATGACATCAAAGAGAAGTTACTCGAAGGTTATGAAGCTGGCGGGAAGACTTACAAAGTCCATCTCGATGGATACAACCAATTGCCTTATCTCACAGGCAAAGTCGAAAAATCACCACGGAAATCTTTCTTCTACTTCAATGATGACGGTCAGTTGGTTGCGATGCGATTCGCGAATTGGAAGCTTGTCTTTCTTGAACAACGTGCGGTGGGAACACTCCTGGTCTGGGCAGAACCCTTCACTCAATTGCGAGTGCCAAAGATTTTTGACCTCCGGGCAGATCCATACGAACAAGCCGACATCACCTCAAACACCTATTACGACTGGCTCATTGACCACGTCTTTTTACTTGTGCCCGCGCAGCAGTACGTTGGAGAATTCTTAGCAACTTTCAAGGAATTTCCCCCTCGTCAAAAAGCGGATAGCTTTAACCTCGATGACGTTATGAAGAAGCTATCGGAGAGCACGAAGTAGAGGCTACTAATTCATTGGCTTCAATAACGACTGCGACAGAATCGCAGTCGTTATTGTTTTGATGAAATGCTCGAACTGGATTGCTAAAGCATTCCGGTCAAAAATCAGGAAGAAAGATTCGATTTCACAGTCTGAGGAAAGCTCATGGGCATCCTGAGAGCAGTTTGCTCTACCGTGTGCCCGTGAAGAATGTGTTTCATCATTAAAAGTGCTGTTGGCCACGAGGCAGAACCTGCACACCAATTTGAAAGATTCCCTAGCAAGATCTTATTGGAGACGTGTCTCGTAGCAGGTGACAATGTCTCTGCTTTCACGGAGTTTCTGCTTTCACGGAAGTTCACCCCAACACTCACTGATTTTCTAAAGAGAACGTTTTAGAGCAGTTTGCTCTACCGTTTGCCCGTGAAGAACGTGTTTCATCATTAAAAGTGCTGTTGGCCTCGTGGCGAACAGCATTTTTACTAGAACCAGTCTGAAAACCTCTGGAATCGTCGCTTTTCGCAATGTTTGATCGAGGAACTTCAGGGTCAGTTCTATTAATTTCCACACGTTTAATTCAGTACCACTCAACGCAGAAAGCACATGGATACACGCGAATCAATACTGAAGGTTTCCGCTGCCATGAACTCCTCCGTCATCGGACAGGAGGAAGTTGTCGAGCGAATACTCATCGCACTCTTGGCAAACGGTCACGTGATTATGGAGGGATTTCCGGGAACCGCGAAAACTCGCTCTGTAAAGACTCTCTCCAAGCTAGTAGAGAGCGACTTCAGTCGAATTCAGTTCACCCCTGACCTCTTACCTTCTGATGTCACAGGCTCAGAAATCTACCGAGAACAAAACGGGACGTTCGAGTTTCAATCGGGACCGATTTTCGGAAATCTTGTCCTCGCCGATGAAATCAACCGCGCGCCAGCAAAAGTTCAAGCAGCACTTCTTGAAGCAATGGAAGAGCGACAAGTCACCGTTGCGGGAGAAACGCATCCGTTGCCGGAACTTTTCCTTGTTCTCGCAACTCAGAACCCTATTGAGCAAGAAGGAACCTACCCGCTTCCAGAGGCTCAGATGGATCGTTTCCTTCTCTACGTGCGAGTTGACTACCCCGACAGCCAACACGAAGCGGAAATACTTCGACTCGTCCGGGCGGAAAAATCTGGAAAAAGCAAAGACGAGCTTGCACCGCTATCGCAGGATGTCGTTTTTCAGGCGAGGCAAGAGGTTAATGCAATCCATGTTGCTGAGTCAGCTGAGAAGTACATTGTTGATTTGATCTCTGCTACGAGAAACCCAGATCGTTACGAAGGTGACCTTCCACATTGGATTCGCCTCGGGGCAAGTCCTCGAGGAACGATCGCTCTTGATGCTGCTGCTCGTGCCCATGCTTGGCTACAAGGGCAAGATTTTGTTTCGCCAGACAATATTCGAGCTGTTGCACCGGCGTGCCTGGCGCATCGCCTTCACCTGACATACGAGGCTGAAGCAGCAGGCGTGACTCGCCCACAAGTCGTTGAAGCCTTGCTGAAAAACGTTATTCCAGTATGAGAATGCAATGACATCTCGTGTCACCATTTCCCTTGACAAACTATTGATGCTGAAAGCAAAAGCCCGCGGTTTTTCCTTTCGCTCGAAACAACCTGCTGGTTCGCTTCTGTCAGGCAGACATGCGTCGCGGCTGCGCGGACGCGGTTTATCATTCGAAGAACTTCGGGCATACCATCCGGGTGACGACATTCGCTTGATGGACTGGAAAGCAACAGCTCGTCTCCGATCTCCACAAATTCGCGTCTACAATGAAGAGCGAGATCGTCCGTTGTTGCTGCTTGTCGATCAGCGATCAACCATGTTTTTCGGCAGTCAGGTTGCTATGAAATCAGTTGTTGCAGCAGAAGTCGCTGCCTTGAGCGGCTGGAAGGCATTGGAGGGTGGTGATCGAGTTGGATCAATCGTCTTTAATGAGCAAAGAATCGAAGAGACACGGCCACATCGCAGCCAGTCTCGATTACTGCAAGTCTTTCATCAACTCGTCAGCTTCAACCAAGAACTTACGAAACCCAAATTGCCTGTGGGAACGATCGGTATCAATTCCGTTCTAAAACGAGCAGCGACTGTCGCAAAACATGACCACCTGATCATCTTGATCAGTGACCTCATCGGCATTGATAATGAGACCCAGCAGCTTGCCTCGCAACTTGCAGCTCACAACGATGTTCTCATCGCTGTGGTTTACGATCCACTGGGAATTACGTTATCTGGCGACTCCGACATGGTGGCGGAGCAACAGGGGAAAACGTGGAAAATTCCGAAAGGGGGACGATTCTCGGAGGATTTCAAGTCTGTCTTTGAAGAGCAATTCGTTCATTGGCAACGGATTTTTCAATCGTTGAAGATTCCACTGTTTCCAATCACTACCGCCAGACCTGCGATTGATCAGATTCGATCCCGACTAGGGGAGCCATCGAGACCAGCATGAAAGATGCCACTTCTCTTGACCTGATGCACGACATTGTGGAGCCACCACCAGCCGAGTGGTGGCCGCCAGCACCGGGATGGTACCTCGTGATCCTAATCAGTGTTGTCGCTGCACTTTGGTTATTTTACACCTTGTATCGACGTTGGCAGAACAACAAATATGTACGGGAAGCGTTGAGCCAACTAGAAGAGAATCAGTCTTCAGCAGCGATTTCTGAACTCCTGCGAAGAACCGCATTGCACCTGACGTCGCGAGAAGAATTGGCATCGCTCACAGGTCAACAATGGACTCTCTGGCTGGAGAAGAGCTCGCCAGCTGCGATGCCAGAAAATGTACGAGAAGAGTTGGGGAACGCGATCTACAGCAGCCAGCAGATGGAACGAGCTTCTGATGAGCTGAGAACTTTTGCAGCTGCCTGGATTGAACATCATCGGGCGGAGGCCATTTCTACATCTTCACAAGATTCGAAGCCGAACCGAGGGAATCCTGAATGCTGAGCTTTGCAGCCCTCTGGGTTTTTCTTCTGCTGCCAATCCCCTGGCTGATCCGAATTGGTCTGCCGCCCAGTCGGAAGCAGGCTCCCTCGATACGTGTCCCGTTCGGTGATCGTCTCAATCAGGTTCTGAAAGAAGATCGCCTGGAAGAACAATCTCTTTGGAAGATGCGACTTGTGGTCCCAAGTCTGGTTTGGTTGTGCGTATTGACTGCAACTGCTCGCCCACAATGGATACTTCCACCATTGACCAAAGAACAGCCGACTCGCGATTTGTTGCTTCTGGTCGATCTCTCAGCATCAATGGATCGAAAAGATTTTACCAACCAGGCCGGAAAACAAGTCACACGACTGACTGCATTGAAAGAGGTCTTGAGCGATTTTCTGGAACATCGAAAAGGGGACCGTGTCGGACTGGTGGTGTTCGGAGACGCGGCGTATCTACAAGCTCCTTTTTCAACCGACATCGCTCTCTCGCGCGAGTTGCTGGAAGAATGTGAAGTCGGCATGGCAGGACCGAAGACAGCGTTTGGGGATGCGATTGGTCTAGGAGTCAGCCTTTTTGACGAAAGTCAAGCTCCTGCAAAAACGATCATTGCACTCACCGACGGAAATGATACCAAGAGTGGTGTCCCACCAGTCGAGGCCGCCCGCGTAGCAGCCTCTCGAAATATTACGATCCACACAGTCGCCATAGGTGATCCAACGACGGTCGGTGAAGACAAACTCGATGAGCAGGCGTTAAAAGATGTCGCCGACGCGACCGGTGGCTCCTATTTCTTCGCGGCTGATCGCGAGCATCTTTCCGAGGTGTACACCGAGATCGACAAAATCGAAACTCACCAGGTGAAGACATTAAGCTACCGACCGAGAGTTGAGGTTTTCTATATCCCAATGCTCATTGGCCTCTTACTCTCAATGCTTCAGTGCACGATCCCGGCGGTTCGCGTAAGGCGTGACTCAGACGCAGCGAAGCCAACTCCTGAAATCGAAGTGAATCCTCTGACTGGAGAACTGGAGGTCGTCACATGATCGAAATTCTCAGACAGTTTCATTTCATTCGACCTTACTGGTTGATATTAGTTCCGGTCGCCGTGGCAGTCTGGTGGATTTGGCAAAAGAGTGTCGATCCACTTCGAGGTTGGCGAAAGCAGATCGCTCCCGAACTTCTGAAAGCACTGACTGTCAATGAAAGCTCCGAAAAAGATCGCTTCAGCCATGTTGTCCTCGCAGGATGGATGATTGCCGTGGTGGCAATAGCGGGACCGACTTGGCAGTTAGAAGCAAATCCTTTCGCGGAAGACGCACTGCCCCTCCTCATTTTACTTAAAGCTGATGACAGCATGCTTGTTCAGATTGAGGGAACATCATTTCTGCAAAGGGCTCAATTGAAAATTCAGGATCTCGCAAAAGCGCGAGAAGGAGACCCGCTCGGATTGATTGTCTACGCCGGTTCGGCTCATATCGTTCTCCCGCCAACTGAAGATACCTCAGTTGTTGCAAGCATGGCTGCCGAGATCAGCCCCGAAATTATGCCGACCCCGGGTGACCAACTCGATTTAGCCCTCAAAACGGCGGGAAGGCTACTGAAAAGCCAGAACCGGGGAGGATCAATCGTTGTCATGGCTGATCGCGTCGATCCCTCACCATCGGTGATCGAGTCTGCATATCAATCAATTGGAAAAACTCCCATTCAATTTCTCGAACTGGCTCCAGAAGATTCACCTGAAGCGAATTCCATTCAGAGCATCGCGAAAGCAGTTCACGGAAAGGTCCAGCACCTTTCAATTAACGACAGCGATATCAAAGCAATCACAGAATTTGCTGAACGTCGATCTGCAACCGGAGTTGGCGGCGAAAGCGAACGCTGGCAGGAAGCGGGCTACTGGTTGTCACCAATCCTGGCATGTGTTGTGGCATTGTCATTTCGTAGACGACAGACAGTTCTGGAGGACACATCGAGATGACACGAATCCTCGCAATTGTTGCATTTTCCTGGATCGGATTGTGGCTGACACCGGCACAACGGGGTGATCGCTTAATGAGTCAAGAAAAATTCAAACAGGCAGCTCAAACCTATCAGGATCCGATGCGACAAGGGACCGCCTGGTATCGGGCAGGCGAATTTGAAAAGGCTGTTCAAGCATTCGGACGGATTAATACACCAGAAGCGAGTTTCAATCAGGGGAACGCCTGGATGCTTCTCGGTAAGTATGATCAAGCAGTCAAAAGTTTTGACAGTGCATTAAAGAAACGCCCCGACTGGACTGAAGCTCACGAAAATCGTGACTTGGCAGTTGCTCGCGGCAAGCTTGTTGATACTAAAGGTGGAGACTTTGGCGACCAACGCATCGGAGCAGACCAGGTTGTTTTTGATCGAGATGCATCGAAAGATGGCCAGACCACCGAAGTCACTGCAGAACAGGCGAACTCTGATGCAGCAGTTCAAGCGGTTTGGTTGAGACAGGTCCAGACAAAACCAGCAGATTTTCTTAAATCGAAATTTGCATATCAGCGAGCGGAACAACAGAAGGAGAGTCAAAAATGAAATCTCTCCTTCTTGCATTGATCATGCTGAGTCTTTGTTTCAGAAGTTCTTTCGAATCGATCTTCGCACAGGAAAAATCTAAAGAGGCAGTCAAAACTGTTCAAATTGAAGCGACCAAACCAGAAGCATGGCTGGGGCAAAAACTTTCATTCTACGTTAAGGTCAAAGCGAGTGGACCTTTTTCAGGAGCGACCAGCTTTTCACTTCCAGAGTTACCCAAGGTCTTGATCATCAAGATCGGCAATCCGGTTGTTTCATCGGAAGAAATCGGAGGTGACACATGGACAGTGCAAACTCACGAGTTCGCCCTGTTTTCGCAGGTCGCCGGAACGGTCACAATCCCTGAGTTTCAAGTCCGTTACTCCAGTCGTCAAGGTTTTACCGGCCCGGCAGATGATCATGTCGAGCAGGTTCCATCTCTTGCTGTCAAAATCAAGTCTCCTCCCGATCACCAACCAGGACAATTTGTTGTCACGACGACTACATTCGACGTTCAGGAATCTTGGCAACCTGTTCCGAAGTCGGCGAAGGAAGGAGATGTCTTCAAGAGAACGATCACTCAAACCGCAGAGCAAGTTTCCGGAATGGCACTCCCGCCGCCGCCACAGAAAGCTCCCGAAGGGATTCGTGTTTATACCAGGCCACCCACAGCGACTGATCAGACCGAACGGGGAGACTTCAGCGGTAAACGAGAGGATTCACTGACCTACGTGCTTCAGAAATCAGGCAAAATGACCTTGCCCGCAATTCAGTACGTCTGGTGGAATCCTGATAAAGAATCCTTCGACTCCAAAACTCTCCCAAGTGTGACGTTCGAAGTGGCAAAAGTCTCTCAGCCAGTGATAGCGGACGAGTCAACAGAACAGCAGTCTTTCACTATCTTTTGGTTATCAGGAATCATTGTTTGTGGGAGTCTTCTTGTCTGGCAGCGACAGCAAGTCGTCCATACAGCGATCCAGCTTCGCAATTACATCAACCCGCCCCCCAAAATAGCTGCTCGAGAATTATTACGCGCTTGTCGAGGTCATGACGTAAAGGCAGCTGAGCGGGCATGGTTCAAGTGGGTGCAATTTCAGCCTGCCTCTTTCCAAACGCCTCCTCCACTCCAGGCAGCTCTTACTGAACTTCATTCACACACTTATGGAAACAAGACCAGCCTCTGGGATGGAACCTTATTAGAGGAAGCCTTCCGAGATGAATTGCCTACTCATCAAAAGCAACACCGATCCACAAAAAACTCACTCCCCCCACTGAACCCGAGCTCTTAAGCCTGACTAGAGCAGTTTCGAATTGCTTTGCAGTGTATCCGCGGGAGTGAAAGTAATTCAAACATTCTGGGGGACTCAACACTTCAATCAACTCGCCAACTCGTTTCCAGAGGTCGTCGATTGCTCACTCAGCAGGCGTGCGGAGAAGCCCTTTGAACTTTGCAAACAGCTTCTCGATCGGGTTCAGCTTTGGTGGGTAAGGTGGGAGAAATATCACGTTCGCACCGACACTCTCGATCGCTGTTGCGACTTCAGCTTGCTTGTGACTCGACAGAACCTTCCTCACGGATGCTCCAGGTAGGCTATTTCTTGAATGTCTCGCTGGATACGTTTTCTGCTGTGGGAAAGTTGTCTGGAATCTTCTGAGTCACTTTTCCGGATGCTGCCCATTCTGTCCCTCGTTGCAGTGACACTTTGAAACCGACACATTCTTGAGAGTAATCGGCGTGCCCCAAAGGAGTATGAAAGATTTTTCCTTTGCCGAACTCAATGGTCATCAGCATTGGTTCGTGACGTCCTGATCCGCCATACTCCGGGCTGGCAAAAGCTGTTGCCAGAATCTGCATGTTCTGTCCGGGACCACGAAGCATGTCGTATAGCTCATCTTTCGCGTGCATCCACTCTGCGGGCATGCCTTTGGTGATTGGATGCGAAGGATCGCGAACGACAACGGAGAATTCGTGCTGTGATCCGTGGTGTCCCCCCTTTCCGGGAGACTTGTCGATCACTTTTTTGCCGTCCTCATCAAGATAAATGTAAGGTCCGGTTTTCTCATCGCGATTGCCCCAGCCTCCGATGCCGATCATCTGGTTGTATTCTTGCCAGTCACCGAAAGAATTGTTCGCAGCATGAACGATGACAAGTCCCCCGCCATTGCGGACAAACTTGACGAACGCTTGTTGAGTCTCTTCCGGCCAGGGAGCAGCACCGTAACCAAAGTTAGAAATGACGACGTCGTACTTGCTGAAATCCGGTTTGAAATCCGGGTCCGTTTTCGGTTGTTTTACTGCAATGGTTTCCACACCTTTCAAGGGATATTCCTTAAGGAGGTCCTCACCTTTCCAGGTAAACTTCGACCGGGCGATGTCAACATCGAAGAGTACGGTTTCTTCCAGATATTGCTTCATCATCACTGTCGTTTTCGGCCAAGCGGCATGATTATTTTGCCCATCAATAATCAGGGCTTTCATCTCTGCAGCGATCCCGGAAGATGTAGCGAGACTCAGCATTGCGAGCAAAGTCGTCACGCGAAGAAATACCATAGGAAAGTCGTCCTGTTTAAGAGTATGTAACATCTCTTAGTGAGCAGTCTGTGAAGCTATGGAACTGAGCATTACAGGTACAGCAAGCGTTGAAAATGCTCTGAATCCCGGAATGATCACCAAATCTGAATTTCGGTTTCCAGGTTCACTCCGTGTACTTCATGGACTCTCGATTTAATGACATCGATCAGGTTGATCACATCCTCCGCCTTCGCATTTTCATGCGTAACTATGAAATTTGCGTGGCGATCACTGACTTCGGCTGTTCCGATTTTCGTGTTTTTCAATCCTGCTTGTTCGATAAGTGCTCCCGCGCTGAGTCCACGTGGATTCTTGAAGATGCAGCCGGCAGACTGGAAGGAAAACGGCTGCGCGGCTTTTTTAACGATCCAGATTTGCCGCATTCTTTTCGAGATCTCATCAGGATCATCGGGGGTCAATTCAAGTTCTGCACTTAAGACGACAAGTTCGTTGATACTGCTGGTCCGGTAATCAAAGCTGAGCTCGTCTCCCGAGCGAGTGAATCGCTCGCCAGACGCAGTGAGAACATCGACAGACTTCACAAACTGTCCAATATCCCCATGCCTCCCGCCTGAGTTCCCTTTCACGGCTCCTCCGATGGTTCCCGGAATGCCTATCAGATTTTCTAATCCTGCCAATCCGGCTCCGACAGCTGAGGAAATTGTATTCGAAAGCATCGCTGCGCCACCGGCACTGACGGTGTTTCCATTCACAGAAACCTTAGAGAATTCGTCTCCGGAAAGTTTGATCACGACGCCGGAAAAACCGTTATCGTTCACGAGGATATTCGAACCTCCACCAAGGATTTTGATCGGAAGTTCCTCAGCCGAGACCGCTTCGACGACCTCAACCAGTTCCTCGGTATTCCTGGGTTCTATGAATAATTGAGCCGGTCCTCCCACCCTTAACCAGGTATATGGAGCCAATGGTTCATCAATTTTTGTAATGTCGGAAAATTTATCGAGTGCGCTCATTGTGAATGCGGGTTAAATCTCCCGCCCCTATAGTCAGGACAACATCATTTCGTTGCGAATCAGTCTCTATAGTTGACCAAACTTGGTCAAGCGAAGGAATGAATGTCGCCGGAATTTGTCGGCTGATCAGTTTTTTAACTATTTTTTGACTCTCTTCGTCGAAGAGGACACTTTCAGGCTCACGAGCTCTGAATACAGGTAACAAATAAACAACATCTGCCAAAGCGAGTGAATCAACGAACTCGGCATGCAACTTTTGCGTCCTCGACAGTTGATGTGGCTGAAAGATACAAACAATTCGCGATTGAGGAGAGTGCTCACGTGCAGCTTGGAGAGTCGCCTCAATTTCCGTCGGATGGTGTGCATAGTCATCGACGAAGAGACGAGAGTCCGTGGAGGTCAGGATCTCGAAGCGTTGCTTCAAACGAGTGGGGGACGCGAAAAACTTTTGAGCACCTGCACTTGTTAAATCAACACCAAACTGGGCAGCAGTCGTCGTAGCAGCTAGCAGGTTCAGTAGTGAATGTTTTCCGGGCAATTCAGATGGAAACGTCTGTTTGAGCCCCCCCGACTTGAAGAGTTGAACAGTGCCATCGCGGGTTTCTGCAAACCAGTCGGCCTCTCTGGAAGTGATCGAAAACGAGACACTTCGACAATTCACCGTTTGTGCCAGCTTGCATGAAATTTCGCAATCTCTGCGGTACACGAGAGTGCCATTTTCAGGAAGTAAACGAATAAATTCAGCATAAGCTGTGACCGCATCATCAAGCGAAGGAAAACAATCAAAATGGTCCGCCTCGATCCCAAGCAGAGTGATCACTTTCGGCCGGAAGTTCAAGAAATGACGTTGATATTCGCACGCTTCAACAACCACAATCTCTGAATTGCCCAGCTTTCCATTCCGCTGATCCTCGCAGCGTTGAGCGCCACAAAAGAATGTGACATCGGTCCCAGTCTGTTCGAAAAGCGAGGCAACCAACGCGGTTGTTGAACTTTTTCCATGAGTTCCAGCGATCGCCACGAGTTGCTGCTCGTTTGCCAATCGTGCGACCGCTTCGCTGTAGGAAATTTGCGGGATGTCTAACGCTGCTGCTAGTTGCCGTTCAATGTTCGACTCAGGAATTGCGGCGCTAAAGATGACTAAATCCATTTCTTTAGAAACAGCCTCACTGCAGTGTTTTGCCGCAAGAGCAATCCCGCGATTTATTAAGAGGCGCAGACGCTCTGGATCAGGATTTTGATCTGAGCCTGTGAGCTTCCAGCCACCATCCAGCAGCACTTCTGCAAGTCCCTTCATTCCCGCACCGGTTGCTCCAATGAGGTGCGCATGTGGATGTTTCGAGACCTGTTTGCTTCGCAATAATTTTCGAGTGTGATGAACCATAGATCCGGGGCTCAGGCGGTGAAGGCAGAGTTCACCCGTTTCAAAATGTCATAACATCTGCGTGAGTGAGGAGATCGAACGATGAAGGCGACATCGATCCTCTCATCAATTCTGAATGTTGTATCTTTCGCATCGACTCTGTTTTGTTATACTGTTTTTGACTCATTTATTATGTTTCTGCCACTCCAATCTGATGAATCTGGCAGGAAATCGTCAGGTTGCGGCGAACAGGTTGCTCCCAGACGTTGTTTGAGTCAAGGGCATCACCCTCCCCAACATCCTTCAACTTCTCAAAATAAAGGTTTCCCGATGCAACGCTTCTGGATCCCGATCATTCTCGTAGCGATCATTCTGCTAGGCAGCATCTCATCTTCCGTCCGAGCCGAATTGACTCCCGAGCATCGCCGTGAGCTGGCATCTTTAAAGAAAACCGTTTCCCGAGTAGGGGGACTCATCCGTGCCAAACGGGTTGAGGAAGCGGAAAAGATTCTCGAAGAAGCTGAAGCAAAGATTGACGAGATTGTCAAAGCTGCCGAAATTGAGAAGGATGATCGAAGCCTGAGGTCTCTGAGTTCAAGCATGGAGCGTTATGAAGTGCTCCTCGCAAAAGCAAAAGGCGAAACCCCTGCTGACTCGGGAAAAGTTCATTTTCTGGAGGACGTTGCACCTCTGATCGATAGTAAATGTCTGGGCTGTCACGGGGCGACAAATCCCCGGGCGGGGCTACGCCTGGATACTCTCACCGGTTGGCGCCGTGGGGGACAAAGTGGTCCACTCCTGGCTCCGGGGAACGCCGGACGGAGTTTGCTGATCGCACGATTGACTGCTCCAGCAGGACAAGGACGGATGCCACAACGTGGCGAACCACTCTCCATGGAAGAAATTGAGACAGTCGGCAAATGGATCAATCAGGGAGCAGATGTTCAACGGGCAAACCCAAATACATCGTTGTCCGATCTCATTTACGAATATGAGAAGAAGACGATGTCGATTGAAATCCCAAAACCTAAAGGTACGGAAACTGTTTCATTCACGCGTGACATGGCTCCCTGGATGACGAACCTTTGCCTCGGATGTCATAACTCGAGAAACAAATCGGGTGGATTGTCAGTGGAAACTTTCTATGACTTAATGAAAGGTGGAGACACAGGGCTAGTAATTCTTCCGGGAGACAAAGAGAACAGCCGCTTCTTCCGCTTGGTTGGGGGACTTGAACTTCCTCGTATGCCACAAGGGCAAGCACGTATCACACGTAAAAACTATGAAGACATGATTAAATGGTTCGAAGAAGGAAACACCTTCGACGGAGCTGACGCTCGAACCAACATTCGGACTTATGTTCGGTCAGCTGCCGAGATGGCAGCTGATGAGTTCCGCAAAAAGACCGATGAGGAAATGCTCGCTCATCGAATGGAGCGGACAACATCCCAACTGAAACGTGCCGTCCCCAACGATCCTCAAAACACACATAAGACCGAGCATTTCCTGATGGCAGGAAATGTCGATGAAGCTCGTCTTCAGGAAGTTGGCGGTTGGGCCGAAGAGAAACTCGTGGAACTTCAAAAACTCTTTGGAGGGACCGGGCTTCCCTGGCGAGGTCAATTAGCGATCTTCGTACTGAAAGATCGGTTCAGCTACGACGAATTCAATGAAGTCATTGAACAGCGCCGAGCTGATGCAAAAATGCACGGACACTCGAAAGTGACTGCGAATCACGAGGACGCTTACGCTGTACTCCAGGATCTTGGCGATGCGGAGTCTTCAGAACTTACAACGCAAAAGAATTTAACAGAACACCTGACCGGTGCATTCCTGAAACAGAATGGCTCCGTTTTACCAAGCTGGTTGATCAGCGGAACAGGATTGATCATGGCGACCGATGCCCGAAAGGATGTCAAACGTGTCGCAGAGATGAAGCAGGCTGCTGCTTCCATCGTGCCAACGCTCCAACGGCCCGAAGACGTTTTTGAAGAGGGAACTTTCTCACCCGGAACAGTCGGACCGGTTGGATATACTCTCGTTCGCCACCTGATCGATTCTCAAGGCGCACCGAAATTCGCCCAGTTTGTCACGCAACTTCAGCGTGGACAAAACGTCGAACAGTCACTCACGCAAGTTTATGGCGCCAATTCTCAACAAGTCGCTCGAAGTTATGCTGCAAGTTTAAGTCGATAACGTGAAGTCAACAGATTTTCTTGTCATTGGCGGTGGAGTCATCGGACTCTCCATCGCATACGAATTGGCTGGCTCAGGAGCCACTGTCACGGTTGTTGATCGTCAGAAGTTTGGTCAGGAGGCATCCTGGGCAGGTGCCGGAATGCTCCCCCCTGCTCAATGTTCAGGCCCCCCAGCACTTCGTGAACTCGCCAAACTGAGCCGTGCGCGATGGAAAACAGTCAGCGAAGAACTCTTCTCACTCACCGGAGTCGATAACGGATTTCGCGAGTGTAGCGCGCTGCAAATTTCAATCGAAAACCGCAAAACGATCCCTGATGAAATAGAAGCCTGGGGCAAAGAAGATGTTCAGGCGGAACTACTGGATGCATATCAGCTGCAGCAGTATGAACCTCTCCTCAGCGACAGGCTTTACACCGGTTTTCGACTTCCAACAATGGCTCAGGTTCGAAATCCGCATCACATCGTTGCACTTCAGAAAGCGTGCGAGCAACTGGACGTTCAACTGGTTGAGGGGGAGCACATCACTAAGTTTGAACTGAGCCAAGGAAAAGTTTCTGCAGCGACTTCAAACCACGAACATTTCACAGCTGACAAGTACATTCTCTGTGCTGGAGCATGGTCTCCAGAAATTGTGCAACAACTTGGAGTTCACCTGGAGATGGAACCGGTTCGGGGCCAGATCGTGTTACTCAAACTCGATAGACCAAAATTCACTCACATTATTGAAGATGGTCCCAAATATCTTGTCCCACGAGATGATGGGCATGTTCTCGTCGGCGCGACCGTGGAGCGAGTCGGTTTTGAAAAGGCCAACACAACCGAAGGTGTCAAAGGGCTGCTGGAATTCGCCACACAGGTAGTTCCGAATCTAAACGAAGCCGAACTCGTCAAAACGTGGTCCGGTTTTCGTCCAGCAACACTTCGCGGAGTCCCCTACCTCGGATGGTCAAATAAAATTGACAATCTCTTTATCGCCACCGGCCACTTTCGAGACGGTCTCGCGCAATCAACTGGAACCGCCAAATTTGTGGGCGACATCATTCTCGACCGAACAACCACCATCGACGCCTCTGCATTCGCAGTCTGAAGCATACGCAGTCTGAAGAACTCTTGACGCTGCAAGCTGAGCAGCCGAAAGAATTTTATTGCGTTTTTGAATTGGCGTTCGCGATCAATTCTTCGCTCAAGTGAGGATTTCATTTACGACTCGCGGAGGTTCCACTCCGGTGAGTCGCTGATCGAGTCCCTGAAATTTGAAGCTCAGGCGGCGATCGTCGATCCCCATACAGTGGAGGATCGTCGCGTTGAGGTCATTCAGATGAACCGGATTTTCAACAACGTTGTAGCTGAAGTCGTCTGTTTCACCATAAGTCAGGCCCGCTTTCACGCCACCTCCAGCCATCCACATGCAGAAGTTGCGCGGATGATGATCACGCCCGTAGTTTTCTTTTGTGAGTGTCCCTTGAGAGTAAACCGTACGTCCGAATTCTCCGCCGAAGACGACGAGAGTATCATCCAGAAGCCCGCGCTGTTTTAAATCTTTGATCAAGGCTGCCGTCGGTTGATCGACATCCATGCACTGATTTTTGATGAGTTTCGGCAAGTTATTATGTTGATCCCACCCACGATGGAGCACTTGTACGCAGCGAACACCACGTTCGATCATTCGTCTTGCAAGAATCGCACTGGAGGCAAAAGTCCCTTTTTTCTCCACGTTCGGTCCATACATTTCCAATGTCTGTTTCGTCTCTCCAGAAAGGTCAACAAGCTCCGGTACGCTGGATTGCATTCGAAACGCCATCTCGTATTGAGAGATGCGTGTTTGCGTTTCAGGGTCTCCAAATCTTTGCAAGGTTTGCTCGTTCAACTTGTTGAGAGCATCGAGCATGGTCCTGCGGTCGGAACTGTTTACTCCCGGAGGATTCTTGATGTACAACACCGGATCGCCCGCACCACGTAACGCGACACCGTCGTACTTGCTCGAAAGAAATCCGCTGCTCCACATCCGGGTAAAGAGAGCCTGTGCCTGACTCCCCGCAGGAAATGTTGGAGTGAAAACCACAAATGCTGGCAGGTCATTACTTTCACTGCCGAGACCATAGCTGAGCCAGGAGCCGAGACTCGGCTTGCCGGGAATTTCACTGCCCGTCATCACGAACGTACAGGCCGGATCATGATTAATCGCTTCTGTCGTGACAGACTTGATCATAGTGATGTCGTCCGCAATCTCCTGCATGTACGGAACCAGTTCACTCATCATCATGCCGCTTTTTCCGCAGGGCTTGAAGTTGAACCGACTTGGCGCGACAGGGAATCTTGCCTGACCGCTGGTCATCGTGGTGATGCGCTGACCATTGCGAACCGAATCAGGGAGTTCCTGATCAAAGTATTTATGAAGACCCGGTTTATAATCAAACAAGTCCAGCTGAGATGGGGCTCCGTTTGTATGCAGGTAGATGAGATGTTTTGCTCGTGGAGCAAAGTGAGGCAAACCGGGCAGCGCAGGATGAACCTGCTGTTGCTCGGAGGAAGCATGTACGCTGTTCTGAAGTAAACTCGAGAGTGCCAGCCCACCAATTCCGAGTCCGGCAGAGTTCAGGAACTGTCGACGATTAGCAAGACGATGGTAATCAAGTGCAGGTTGCATGAGTATGTTCGCATTCAGTGAGTTGGACGTCTTAAGTGTCCGAAAGAAGATTATTCAAGCTGTGTGATCTTTTCGCGGCTCTCAATTCTTGGTCACGACTTCATCAAGATTCAAAATTAAATTCGCCAACATCGTGTAGGCAGCCAGTTCATCAGGCTGTAACGAATCATCCGGTGGACTCTCACCATATGAAATCAATTGCGCTGCGGACTCCGGATCGTCGCGGTAACGTTGGAGATGCTGCTCGAATGCCGATTGAGCGATCTTCAATTCAACTGGTTTGGGATCTCGACTCGTCGCGACTTGCCAAGCCCAGCGAATTCGGCTTTCGGTCGTCTCGCCTCCTTCCTTGAGGATTCGTTGAGAAAAATTTCGAGCTGCTTCGACATGTTGAATGTCGTTCATCAATTGTAGCGCCTGCATCGGAGTGTTGCTTCGTTCGCGACGAGAACAACTTTGCTCCCGGTTTGGTGCATCGAATGTCGACATGAATGGGGGCGGTGCAGTTCGTTTCAGAAATGTGTACATGCTGCGGCGATACAATGCCTCTCCGGAATCCTGTTTGTAGTATCGCGTGTTGCTACTGCCGAACCCAACCGGTTCCCAAATGTTTGGAGGTTGATACGGTTTGACAGCTTTGCCACCGACGTCATCAACGAGTAATCCGCTGACAAACAACGCTTGATCTCGTAGCACTTCGGCATCAAGACGCAATCGTGGCCCGCGTGCAAGGAGTCGGTTCCCAGGATCACGTTCGAGGAGTTCTGGTGTGATGCGTGAACTTTGTCGATACGCGTGGCTGGTCAGAATCAACTTGACCAGTTTTTGCACATCCCATCCCTGTTCAACAAACTCGACTGCAAGCCAGTCAAGCAATTCCGGATGGCTTGGCGGTTCACCTTGTGATCCAAAATCACCACTGGTTCGCACGAGTCCGGTTCCGAAGAACTGTTGCCAGAACCGGTTCACAGTTACGCGCGCCGTCAAAGGATGATTTCCATTAACGAGCCAGTTGGCAAAATCGAGACGATTGTAATCGCGCTTCTCGGTCAATTCAGGCAACGGTGGTAAAAATTCCGGAACACGACGCGTCACCTTTTCACCCGGTTTGTCGTACGCCCCGCGGAGCATGACGAAACTTTCACGCTGCTCCTTGAGGTCAGCCATGATGAACGTCAACGGGACTTCTTTTTCGACTTTCTCTTTCTCAGCATTCAGTGCGGTTTTCTCGGTCTTGAACTCTCCGATGATGTCATTCATGCCGACGTAAAAGTTTTCCAGCCAGAAGTCAAAGATTCGCTTTTCTTCATCTGAGCTCCAGTCCTTCGACTGTTTGCCTCGAACCAGTTGACGTAATCCTTCGGGGAGTGCGTTGTTTCTTTTACCAGCGTTCTTAAGCTTCCAGGTCTCAAAAGACCACATCTGATCCTTTGCGGAATCAACCACTGAGCTGACTCCCAGGTGGTCCCAAGTGACTGTGCCGCCGAATTGTGTGAAGGCATAACCAGTCACCTTTGCTCCGGCATTCAGCCCCATCTTCCTGGCGTCCACTTCAAGCCGAACCCACTCACCCGGTTTGGGGAGATCGCCCATCAAGACTTTCTCAGCTGTCTTCGGTTTCCCAAATGGAATTTTCTCCTCCGCACCCCAAACCGCCCGGTGTTTCCAGGCATTGGAATGGAACTGAATCATGATGGTCTCCGGTGTTTGCTCCGGATCGAGGTAGCAGTGAACGAAGATTTTCCCATTGGCTGGCACAACGAGGTCAGCAGCCCCGTCGCTGTAAAAGTCTTGAGCAAGTCCATTCGCTGTCCGTCTCAATGCCTGTTTTCCGCTGAAAACTTCTCCCTCAGCTTTACTGACGAGTGTGAGCGGATCGCCGGACGCTTTGACATTGGCTCCACCAGGGAAGTGATCTTCAAACCAGATCGATTCCGTAACGAGCGGAGCAGGAGGAGGATCGATTGTTGCAGGATCAACATATTCATATGCAGCCAACAGCGACTTAATCTGCTGGTCGACCTCGGTGATTTTCTGGTTCAGTTGATCAATCTTCTCATTCTCTTCATCGGAATAGAGCTTCAAGATCGGTGGTGTATCGATCTTATTACCGTCCATGGCTGGGTCCGCAGCACTATGGAAGAAGGCGTACATCGAGTAGTAATCATTCGCGGTGATCGGATCAAATTTATGATCGTGACAGACCGCACATCCTGCGGTGAGCCCCATCCAAACTTCTGCGGTCGTCGTTGTCCGGTCGACGGCATACCGGAAAATCCACTCTTCCTGGATGCTGCCCCCTTCGCTGGTTGAGACATTACATCGATTGAAACCGGAAGCGATGAGTTGATCGCGAGTCGGATTTTCAAGAAGATCTCCGGCAAGCTGCCACCTTGTGAAATCATCGAACGAAATGTTTTGTTGAAACGCCCGGACCACCCAGTCACGGTAAGGCCACATGGAGCGTTCGTTGTCGAGGTGCAAACCATGTGTGTCTGCGTATCGCGCCAGGTCGAGCCAATAGCGAGCCATGTGCTCGGCATACGTCACACGACTCATCAATTCATCGATTCGTTTCTCGTACGCATCTTCAGTTTCATCGTTCACGAAAGCTTCCACCTCCTCTGGAGTCGGCGGAAGCCCGGTTAAGTCAAGCGTGACTCGGCGAATCAACGTCCGCTTGTCGGCAAGTGGAGAAGCTGTCAGCCCTTCCGAACTCAGCCGCTTCTGTAGAAACGCATCGATCGGATTTTGAGCAGACTTGGCAGAATTGACTGGGACAGTTGGGCGAACTGGAGCGACGAACGCCCAATGCTCTTCATACTCAGCGCCCGATTCAATCCACTTTCGGATGAGTTGTTTCTGTTCTGCAGTCAATTCTTTGTGCGCCTCAGCGGGAGGCATGACTGTCTCTGGATCGGAACTGTTGATTCGGTTCCAGATCTCACTCTCTGCAACTTTTCCGGGGGTGATCGCACCACTTTTTATGGCATCTTCGAAGATGTCCAGTCGCAAATCTGCTTCACGCTTTTTCTCATCCGGGCCATGACAGGCGAAACAGTTGTCCGAGAGAATTGGTCGAATATCCCGAGTGAACGAAACGGAATCATCCGCCATAATGAAACTGCTCACTGCGACAGATGTAAACAGTGCAATAAAGAAATTTGCAGGGATCGGCATGGGCATCGAAACTCAAGCGAGAATGAAATAGGGGGCAGCCCATATTCTAGGTGCGCCTTCCATCAGTGACTAGCGATTTGTTGACATTCAGGTCATCGCCAGTAAAAACAGCAGTCAATTCCATGAACGAAGGGAATCAATTTGGTTTCCGCCACGACGAAGGATTTCGCAGGAAGGATGCTTTCAAATCGTCTGTAACGAAACCGTCCCACCGGGGATTTGATGGGTTCTGGTGTTGCAAGTCACCTCGATTTGAGTTCTCATCCCAGAATCGAAACACCCACACATGATACGCCGCGATGGATTTGGAAGGAGCTCACGAATGCAGTTGGACAAGCAGGTCTCATCTGTACTCGAAAAAAATCGTCAGACACACCTTGTTCAGTTCTGGGAAGAGCTTTCAGAGCCTCAACAAGGTCAGTTGCAAGAGCAAGTTGGCGCGATTGATTTTCCACTCTTACAGACCCTGATACAAAAACGTGATCGGCAGGAGAGCGACGACTCTCAAGAGAACAAGGCGCAATTAGCGACTTCCCCGGAACAACTTATTCGGCTTCCCCAGGCGGCTGAGGAACGTAAGATTCAGCAGCGTGCTGAGGAACTTGGAAAGCAGCTTCTTCAATCGGGGAAGGTTGGAGCAATACTCGTCGCAGGTGGACAAGGATCGCGATTGGGGTTTGATGCACCGAAAGGGATGTATCCAATCGGGCCGATCAGCGACCGCACATTGTTTCAGGTTTTATCTGAACAGCTTCTCGCCCGGTCCCGGCATGCAGGCGTCTCGATCCCGTACTTCATCATGACGAGCGAAGCAACGCACGTCCCGACAATGAATTTCTTCGAAAGCCAGAATTACTTCGGGCTGGGTAAAGAGAATGTCTATTTCTTCCAGCAGGCTTCACTGCCAGCAATTGAAGACAATTCTCATCGGATCTTTCTCGCTGATAAAGGTGAGGTCGCCACGAGTCCAGACGGTCATGGAGGGATGCTACGAGCACTTGCGGCACACGGAATGATCGAAGTGATGCAAGCACGCGGAGTTGAACATCTCTTTTATCATCAAGTTGATAATCCGACCACGATTGTCTGTGATCCGATCCTGTTAGGATTGCACATCGAGCAAGAGTCAGACTTGACCACAAAAGTCGTTGCGAAAGAATCTCCTGAAGAGAGAATGGGAGTGCTGGTCACCATCAACGGAAAAACTGAAATCATCGAATACAGCGACCTGCCAGCTGAAGAGGCGTATCGAAAAGATGAATCCGGAAACCACATTTTCTGGGCGGGGAACACCGCGATTCATGTCTTTCGCCGAGAATTCATTGAGTCACTGATCGGTGGTGAGTTGTCACTTCCCTTCCATATCGCACACAAGATTGTCCCCCACGTTGATATCTCCTCTGGTCGCCAAATCATTCCGGATTCACCGAACGGAAACAAATTCGAACAGTTTATCTTTGACGCCCTTCCCCATGCACGAGTTGCCTTGGTCGTGGAAGGAGATCGAAATCGAGAATTCAATCCGGTAAAAAATGCAGAAGGGAAAGATTCTCCAGCGACCTCGCGAGCAGCTCTGCAACGAATCGCGGCGGAATGGGTACAACAAGCGGGCGGGATCATCCAGGAAAATGCGTCTCTTGAAATCAGCCCACTTTTCGCCCTCGACTCACGGGAACTTCAAGCAAAACTCTCAGAGAACGTTTCGTACTCGACAGATACGATTTTGAGTGAGTAATGTTGAATGTCTGACAGTTGAGAGCACCTTTCAAATTGGTTTGCAGGTTCTGCCTCGTGGCGAATAGCACTTTTATTGATGAAACGCGTTCTTCACGGGCACACGGTAGAGCAAACTGCTCTAAGAACCGGGAGTTTGCTCCCGAGCGTTACTGACTGGCCTTCAAAAATCTCTGAAATGAGGGATTTTCGCCGCCTCGGTCTGGCCACTTTCAAGTTCGAACCATTTCCATCATACTCGCCAGAAGTGAGTCGCTCAGAATGTTGACTCGCTGCCATGAAATTGATCCAGATGAGAGTAGCCAGTTCTACCGTGTGCCCGGAATCAGGGGCTCATCAATTCAAAACGATGTTCGCAAAATTGCGAGTGCGAACACAATTTCAGAATAATCTCGAGGAAAAGAATGCCAAACGTCACACTCAAAGGAAATGCGGTTACGCTTGTTGGAGACGAACTTAAGGCTGGTGGGCCAGCTCCCGATTTTCAACTTCAGAACAACGCAATGGAAGAAGTGACTCTCGCTTCATCCGCCGGAAAGACTCGCATCATTGCAACGGTTCCCTCATTAGACACTGGTGTTTGTCACGCTGAAACCAAGCGGTTCAACGACGAAGCAGCCAATCTGGACGGCGTTGAGATTCTTGTTGTGAGCACAGACTTACCATTCGGTCAAAAGCGTTGGTGCGGCGCCGAAGGTGTCGACAAAGTCAGTTGCCTGAGTGATCACCGAACTGTTGAATTCGGAAAATCCTACGGCGTACTCATCTCTGGTGGACCACTCGATCGCTGCCTCACCCGAGCAATCTTCGTCATCGACAGCAACGATCAGATCAAGCATGTCGAGTACTGCTCAGAAATCACCGAACATCCTGATTACGATGCCGCTCTCGCTGCTGCAAAATCGTAGTTCGTAATTACCCAACACCCTTCGGCCTCGCTTGAAATGAACGAGGCCGAAGGGATCGGGATTTTATCTCACATCGCTTTCTTTGACTCGAACCGGTTTCGATTCCAGCCCAACGCTATTTACTGTGATGACAGTGATCGGCTCATCGGACAATTCATCCGAGTCCAATTCCAAATGCATTTCTGGAAGAGGTTGCTCCGGGGTGTCGTGATAGGACATGCTTTGGAACAGGGGGCGACCAAATCGTTTTTTTGGATTTTCTGGTTTCTCGGCAATAACGCGATCCCCTTGCATCACTTTAAAGCCAGCGATGCCACTTTCGAAATCAGCAATTGCGTCCCACTCTATTCTTGTGATTCCAGCTTCACTTTTCTCCAACCTGGCATTCGTCGGAACGGGTGGCGGAGTCTTGTCACTTACCGATCCTTTATCAATAAATTCTCTCCAGGCCTCAGCGAATTCAGCATTTGGAAGCCAAACGGTTTCTTCTCTTTGACTTTCAGTTGGATTTGAAGCGAGCATCTTTCCATCAATAGTTGCGAACAGTCCTTTATTCATGTCGATCGCTTTCAACTTTTGGCTCTTTGCATCTGGATCAGGAAGCCGCAAACTCAGGCATGTGTCAAAAAATGGAATTGCCAGATAGCGGGAATCGCCGCATTCATGTCCTGTCAATGGATCAGGTGCGAAGATGAATGGGGCGTTTTGCTGACGAAAAGCTTTGAACATCGCCAGACAACCATCCCACGCAACGCGGAACCGCTTGTCTCCTTTCTCCTTGAATCCCGGACAGGCCACAACCGGAATTCCATAGGCTGCACCGGGGACTTCCAGCGAGGGGATCTCACCGCTCGTCCAGCGTGAATGAGCCTGTCCTGATTGCAACCAGATCGCAACAATCCGTTCGGGATACAGTGCTTGCATAATACTGGCCCAGAATCCGCCACCGGAATGCCCCCACAAACACCACGGAACCTCAGCGATTTCAGGATGCCCGGTCGTCTTTGAGAAATCACCCAGAGCTTGCACGAATCGATCCGCCGATCCGTTCCGAGCATCACACCAGTCGCGGCAATTTGTTCCTTGACGACCTTCAATCGACGTCCCCAACAAAGCACAATCCCACTTCTTTGCGAGCTCTCTCCAATGCAAGTCATTCGCTGCCGTTGCTCCCCCCTTTGATGCTCCATCTCCGCAACCATGTTGGTGAACGATGATTCCTCGAACGTGTGTTGTTTCGGGAGGAATCCACAAATAGAAATCCGCCGTCAATGAAAGTTCGCCTTTCTCTTTCGAAGCAGGATAGAAGAGGTGGTGAATCTTCCCCTGATTCCGATCCAGCAGTGGCCGAAGACGAATCAATCGATCGTCAATTTGTTGTTGAAGTTCAGTGGCGACTGCATTCGCTTTCTCAAGCGATAGACCTTCCTTCACACCGGGACGGAGATGTCCGACATGCGTGACCCACGCTGCGTGTAAGATTGCTTGCCGTTTCCCAATCAACTCATCAAGTCGCTGATCCGAAATACCACTCTCCGGAATTCCCCAGGCACTCAAGATTGCAGATGCCAGAACCGCGTGCCCTTCGTTGTTAACATGCACACCATCAGGAGACATCGTAAATGTTGGATTCTCTTTTCTCTGACGCGCAACATAGTCGCTGACCGGTGTATGCAAGTCGATAACCATCTCGACTTCACCATCGAGAGTGACCAGCCAAGCTGAGTATTTTTTGAGAACAGTATCGTAATCTTCATATATTGAATGCCAGGCGTACTTTTCTGCCCCAGCAGGTAGAAGTTTCCCTTTTTCTTTCAGAGGAAGCGGATCAAAAGCTGGAGGAGTCATCAGGATCAGCTTTGCTCCGGATGCGTTCACCTTTCGAATAATCTCTCGAATTCCCTGCTGGTATTTGTGAAATCGCTCTTCCGAAAACGGATAGTAAATTCCGTCGTTCATGCCATAGCAGGCAATGACAAGATCCGGATTGACCATGGCGAGTGCCCTGTCAATCCTTTCGTGAACATTCGGACGAGGAAAAGGATGATCCGGCTCAGAAAGACCAGTACATGTTTCGCTCGGGAGACCCAGATTGATCAATTCTGGAACATTTCCATTCGATTGAAGCAGCAGTTCTTTTTCAATTATTGAAATGAACTCTCCCGCGTGAGTGATCGAATCCCCCAGAAAAAGGACCCGTTTCGCATCACCCGGAAACTTGGAGTCATCTGCCGATAAGCCATCAGAATGATTGATCAACCCAAACAGTGCGAATGCTATCAGTATCAGTCGTTTCATTGGTCGCTCCGGGATGCAAATTGAGATCCCTACAGGATGGCGAAAATCGGCCGGTCTTTCCATGATGCCCCCGATCTTTCCATAATAGAACCAGTGAGAAGCTTGATTATTCGGCTGCAGCACTTATCCAATGCTTCTCTTGTCTGCGAAGTACGTTTTCTCAAGTCCATACGCGGATGCCACGAGACAGAACTGATAAGACGAATTTTAGATTTGCTCTAGCACTTTGAAGAACGTTCAATGGTCACCTCTGAAGCAGAACAACCGGTCAGTCCCTGGATGAAGCCAGCTTTACGGCTCGCTGGAATTTATAACCTCACATGGGGACTCTGGGTGATGCTGTTTCCGATTGCATCTCTCAAAGTTTGTGGCTATCCCGCGCCTCCCACTTACCCGGAACTTTGGCAGTGCATCGGAATGATCGTCGGGGTCTACGGAATTGGGTACTGGATCGCAGCGAGTGATCCATTTCGACATTGGCCGATTGTCTTCGTGGGACTGCTCGGGAAGATTTTCGGCCCCATTGGATTTCTCATTGCCTATTCGCAGGGCAACCTTCCTCTATCGGCAGGTCTTGTCAACATTTTCAACGACCTGATCTGGTGGGGCCCATTCGCTGTCATTCTCTGGAATGCATTGAGGTTTGCACAAACTCGAAATGCGACCAGTGAAACCGGTCTTCCTTTCAGCGAAGCGATTCAAAACTTCCGCTCTCAAGACGGAACATCCCTTGCCGAGTTATCAAACAGGCAACCTTTCCTCGTGTTGTTTTTGAGGCATTCCGGCTGCACATTCTGCCGCGAAGCACTTAGCGAGATTCAAATGCAGCGTCCTAAAATCGAATCAGAAGGAGTGCAAATCGCATTCGTGCACATGGAGGACGAAGAGCATGGGAAGAAGTTGTTCGAGAGGTACGATGTCGCAGACCTTCCTCGTATTAGCGATCCAAAGCAGGTGCTCTACCGCGCCTTTGAAATTGGCTTGGGGCGTTTCAGCCAGTTAATGAACTTCAACGTTTTCTGGAAAGGGTTTCTTTCAGCGATTGTAAAAGGTCACGGATTTTCGAAGGTCCGCAGTAACGTCTTCCGAATGCCGGGGACGTTCCTGATCCACAACGAAAAGATTCTCGCTCGACACATTGCAAAAGATCCGTCCGATCATCCTGACTACGGGAATCTCGCGTGCGACATAAAAAACTGAGGGCACAATCACACCATCAGCCCCCGTGAAGCACGGTTCTTTCAGAAAGAATCTTACCTTCACCAACTGACGTTCATGAACGTCAGTTGCACCGGGAGAGGCCCCAAATGCTCTGACGTCGCCCTGCTCTGATGTAGATGCTCAGCGAAGAAAAATCATGCGAAAATTTCGTCGTGAACCACACCCTCGACATCGGTCAGACGGAAATCTCGACCGGCGTAGCGGAAGGTGAGTCGCTCGTGTTCGAGTCCCAGCAATGCGAGCAAAGTGGCGTGGAGGTCGTGAATGTGCATTTTCTTTTCTTGAGCGTAGTATCCGTACTCGTCAGTTGCCCCATATCGAATACCGGTTTTCACACCACCACCAGCCATCCACATTGTGAACCCTTCTGGATTGTGGTCTCGACCATTTTTCCCTTGAGCAACAGGAGTCCGTCCAAACTCTCCCCCCCAAAGAACAAGAGTCTCTTCAAGCAGACCACGCTGTTTCAAGTCGGTGAGCAAGCCTGCAATGGGGAGATCGACTTCCCGGGCATTTTTATCGTGGCCGGTTTTCAGGTTCGAGTGCTGATCCCATTGAACATTCGTGTCGCTGTGAGTGACCTGAATGAATCGAACACCTCGTTCGGCAAAACGTCTGGCGAGAAGACATTGACGTCCAAAGTCCGCTGTGACTGGATCGTCCAGCCCGTAGAGCGATTGCGTCGCGGCCGATTCCTGAGAAAGGTCTTGAGCGGTCGGCATCTCCGTTTGCATTTTGAATGCCAACTCAAACGATTGGATTCGAGCTTCCAGTGCCGACTCAGGTCCTGAGCGGTCCAAATGCTGCTGATTCATCCGGTTGAGCAAATCAATTTGAGAGCGCTGTAAATCGGTCGACCATTTTGAGTTCTCAATATACTTCACGTTGGCTTCAAGAGACGGCTTACTGGCAACACCGAGCGGAACACCCTGACATGCTGCCGGCAGAAAGGCTGAACCCCAGTTCTTCACTCCGCCATGTGCCAACGTTGGGCAAATGGTCAAAAAACCGGGCAGATTTTCGTTCTCTGAACCGAGACCGTAGTTAATCCAGGCTCCCATGCTTGGACGAACAAAAGTATCGCTTCCTGTGTGTAATTTGAGCAAAGCTCCGCCATGTGCCGCGTTGGTTCCATGGACGGAATTCAAAATACACAAGTCGTCGATTCGCTGGGCGACGTTAGGAAACAGTTCGCTGACGTGAATCCCGCTTTCACCGTATTGCTTGAACTTCCAGGGAGAACCAAGCAAAGCTCCCGTCGCTGCAAATTGAACGCGAGGTTTATCGTAAGGAAGCTCTTTCCCGTCGTCTTCCTGAAGTTTCGGCTTGTAATCAAACGTGTCGATCCCTGACGGGCCACCTTTCATAAACAGAAAGATGACTCGCTTGGCTCGCGGCGTAAAATGTTGTGGCGGAGCTAAACCTGGAGTCGCTGCGTTTGCAGACTGTCCTTGATTCAGTAGCGCAGCCATCGCCAATTGTCCGAACCCGACTGCTGTCGACTGAAGAAGACAACGTCGTGATAAACCCATAGCTGGGGACAGGGTTTCAGAGGAGTTATTCAACATAAATGAACTCGTTTGAAATCAGGAATATTTGACAAAGTGCAGTCCAGGACAACTGCTCACTTTGTTTTTTCTGAGTTTGCAACTGCTGCACATACTCGAGAACCGACGAGACTTCAGAATCCGTTGGAGTTCGACCATAGGTCGTTTCGAACAGAACGTTGACTCGTTGCTCTGGGCTGTCAGATTCCTGCTGAAGAAGTCTCTCAGCAAGTTTTTCAGAAGCTGTGATCACCAAGTCACTATTCAATGCGTAAAGCGCTTGAGGAGCGACGGTGGACGTTTCGCGATCTCCGTTCAGGACGGAAGCATCAGTGTAATCGAAAAGTGAAAACGGGGCATATAAATTGTTCCGAATCACAGGCAAGTAAATCGAACGACGAGTCGTGTCGTAGTTTGTATTGTCTTTGGACGTGTGATTAAAAATGAATTCGCGATTTTTGACATTCAACAAGGACCCACCCATCGTGGTATCGAGTTGTGCACTGACAAAGAGGAGTGAATCGCGAAAGATTTCAGCTTCCATACGTTGTATATTTGCCCTCGAGTGATATGTGTTCGCCGGGTCAATCGCACTGTTTTGGGCGTTGTGCTGAGCTGCCATCTGGTAAGTTTTTGAAGACATGATCAAACGGTGCAGCTCTTTTGTGGACCACCCCTTGGCTATGAATTCCGTTGCGAGCCAGTCAAGAAGCTCCGGGTGCGAAGGTTCTTGGCCGAGGAAACCAAAATTGTCCACAGAGGTCGATAGTCCTTCGCCGAAGTGCCAACGCCAGACTCGGTTGACCCAAACTCGTGAAGTCAATGGGTTCTCAGAAGAGGCCATCCAGTTCGCGAGTTCTAATCGCCCGCTTTGCTTGGGATTTTTGAGACCGGGGTCATGTTTCGCCAAAACGAGTGGAACACCTCTATTGACGACGCGTCCCAGTGAGCGGTGGCTTCCTCGGACATGAATCGGGATGTCTTCAGGTTCAGCTTCTTTCACACCCATTGTTGTTGAAAGAGGTGGCTCCTTCGCCTTAAGTGCTTTCAATTCCTTGTCGAGCGCCTTGAGTTGCTCAGCCAAGGTCGGTTCTGTTTGAGGCTTTTCTGTCGCTGCTTGAGGCTTTTCGGCAGCTGGTTGCTCGGCGACCTTCTCACCTGTCGCGTCGACTTGTACAACCGGTTTTGCGGTTGAGGCGGTGGAGTTGGCGGTTTGTTTCTTTTTCAGCTCATCAATTTGTGACTGAATGGAAGCGACCTGAGCATCATGCTTCTTCTTTTCTTCAAGCTCTTCCGGGGTAGCAATGATGTGCTCATTCCATTTGGCAATGGTCTTGAGCGATTCCATGGTGTAGGTGCTTTTGAAGATCCCGGCGAGGGCGTAGTAATCATCTGCCCGGATGGGATCGAACTTGTGATCGTGACACCGGGCACAGCCCAAAGTGAGACCGAGAAAGGCTCGACCGGTGGTGTCGACCTGTTCGTCGATGATGTCCATCAGCATTTTGGTTTGATCAGCTTCAGCCAAGACCTTTGGGCCGAGAGAAAGGAATCCAGTCGCGATGAGGCGCTCGTATCTTGTTTCTTCCGGTCCTTCCAGAAGATCACCAGCGAGTTGTTCCTTCACAAATTGATCGTACGGTTTATCAGAGTTGAAAGACTCGATGACATAATCTCGATAACGCCACGCATTTCCGTGAGCAATATTTTCATCAAGTCCATTTGAATCCGCATATCGGGCCACATCCAACCAATGTCTTCCCCAGCGTTCGCCGTAATGTGGTGATGCAAGGAGTTCTTCAACGATTTTGTCGAAGGCTTCGGGAGTGTCGTCATCGAGAAATGCTTGAACTTGCTCCGGTGTTGGTGGCAGCCCAATGAGATCAAAGTAGGCCCGACGGATCAGCACACGTTTCGTGGCTGACGGTGCGGGGAAGAGTTGCTTTTCTTCCAGCTTGGCGTAGATAAATTGGTCAATGGGGTTAGTCAACCCGGCGATTTCTGGAACAGCTGGACGCTTTAAATCTTGAAACGACCAATGTTTGCGAGCTTCGTTGACGTCGAAAGGGATGCGTTGTTTTGAAGCAATCAGTTCTGCATCCGGTGCTGGAGCCCCCATCTCAACCCATTTTGTCAGCAAAGCAATCTCTGCATCCGTGAGTTTGTCGTCGGGAGGCATTTGCAAGGCTTCATCTTTGAAACCGACAGCGGTGATGAGAAGGCTCTGATCTGGTTTGCCAGCTACGACAATTGGTCCAGATTGTCCACCGGCGAGGAGATGTCCGGGCGTATCAAGACGTAATTCTGCTTCTTGTAAATCCGCTCCATGACAGTCAGCACAGCGATCGATGAGGAGAGGACGAATTTTCGACTCAAAGAATTCGATCCCTGCACTATTTGCTTTCTGGACGTTTGCCTGCTGGACGTTTGCCTGCTGGACGTTTGCCTGCTGGACGTTTGCCTGCTGGACGTTTGCCTGCTGGACGTCCGGTTTCTCGGCGTGAGCATTCGTCGCAAAGATCGAAACGATGATCAGGAAGGAGGCAGGGAGCAGATAAGCGGCTGGAAATTTCACAGGATTCGCCTTCTTGGGAATCTGTCAAATGACGTGCTTCAATTTTTTACTAAACATTGCCGTGGACGACAGGCAAGGTAGGACGGTCATATGACAGCATCTACAGGTAGGTCTACGCTGATACTATTCTACCAACTGAGTCGGTTTTCGCACATTGTACATTTCAAAAAAACATGCAGGATCACTGATTTCTTCCAGAAAGCTCCGGAAGATTCGCACCAACCGACCATTATCTCATCGAATTCGCGTTTGGGAATCGTTAACATGTGCTCAAAGGTTGTCAGAATTATATTGTACAACCAGCACTTTCCCGCGATCTCAACTATAAACTTATCACAACGATGCTAGACCTCCCTATTATTGGCGAACCACCAACAGAACCTTCGATTGAAGGTGAATCAGTCGGAAACACAAAAGGGACTTACGCTTTTGTGAGTCTTGGCTGTCCGAAAAATCTGGTGGACAGCGAGAAGATGCTCGGCTCGCTGGCACTGGATGGTTATTCTCTCGTCAATAATCCTGATGGTGCAGACTTTGTGATCGTTAACACCTGCGGTTTTATCGATGAATCACGCAAGGAATCGAAGGCGGTCATTCAGGAGATGCTGGACCTGAAAACAAACGGCAAAACCAAAGGCGTGATTGTCGCTGGCTGCCTTCCCGAGCGTGTCGGCGGAAGTCTGCTCGAGGAGATGCCGGAAATCGACCACATCGTCGGTGTCTTTGGTCGTGACGAAATCACACGTGTTGCAGACCGACTTGTTGGCGGTCTTAAAGAACAGCGAGAACTCTTCCGCCCGGCAGCGATTCGCGCGCTCGACGACCGTGCTCGACTTCGCATCACACCGAGACACTACGCTTACCTCAAAATCTCAGAAGGTTGTGATCGGACCTGCACATTCTGTTCGATCCCCAGCATGCGTGGGAAGCATGTCACGAAACCAATCGAGATGGTCATCGAAGAAGCGAAAGAACTCGCAGCAGACGGTGTCCGGGAACTAATTTTGGTTGCACAAGATACAACTTACTACGGGATGGATTATTACGGAGAAGTTCGACTGGTTCAGCTTCTCGATGAGTTGGAAAAAGTCGAAGGGGTTGACTGGATTCGATTGATGTATCTGTATCCGGTGAACTTTACAGATGAACTGATCGACAAGATCGCCGGCTCCACGAAAATTCTCCCGTATCTTGATATGCCGTTACAGCACATCAATAGCCGTGTTCTGAAGCGGATGCAGCGTCGCGTGAATCGCGAGAAAACGATTGAGCTTGTTCAGAAGTTGCGAGATCGTGTTCCCAATCTCATTTTGCGAACGACATTCATTGTCGGTTTTCCCGGCGAAACAGAAGAGCAGTTCGAAGAACTACGCGAGTTTGTTAAAGAAACTCACTTCGAACGGATGGGCGTCTTCCCTTACTCCGTCGAACCGGGGACTCCTGCTGTCAAACTCGACGAGCATCTCGCAGAGGACGTGAAACTCCAACGTCAAGAAGCCCTGATGACCGCACAGCAACAACTGGCATTCGACTGGGGACAATCGATGGTCGACTATGAACTCGATTGCATCATTGACTCTCCGACTGATGATCCGAATGTCTGGATTGGCAGAACCTATGCGGATGCCCCGGAAATCGACGGAGTTGTCTACATTCAGGCAGAGAACCTGGAAGCCGGGCAGATGATTCCGGTCACGATTGTGGAATCACGGGAGTACGATCTCGTGGCAGTCCCTTCTGAATCTGAAATCGATTAGCGATTGCAACTGCATCGCCGTTCGGTGCCCTTGCCGTAAGTCCACTGACCGTGAGTGCAGTGGGCAAATTTGCTTACCAGTACGGTGAACACTTCCAAGACCTCTCACTTTTATCAACTAACAATTACATCAAATTCACGATGAAAATCCATCAATTTCTTGACCATTACGGCGTCACTGAAAACCCTTACGCTCAGGAAGATGCATCGGCAGATCATATCTTCATGGAGCACTGCCTGTCGGGAACGTATCACTCGGCATGGGACAAAATCTATGGAAACCCCAAAGCACCTGCGACCTCTGTCGTATTTGGTGAACAGGGAAGCGGGAAAACCGCACTCCGTTTACAGATTGTCGGGAATCTCCGCAAGCACAATCAGGAGCACCCCAACGAGCGGGCGTTCATCATCCAGTACGAAGATTTCAATCCGTTTCTAGACTGCTTTCGAGAACGTCTTTCCGGACGTCGACGCAAGCCAGAGAAGGCGATGCAAAGCTGGCAATTGTGGGACCATATGGATGCAATTCTGATCCTGGCAACGACACGCCTGGCAGACATTCTTCGCAATAATGGAACTGACTCCCTTGACCAGTCGCATTCTATTCCACAAGAGAAAATTGATGCTCTCTCGCGTGCACAGAAACGCGACCTCATGTTACTCGCAACATTTTATGACCAAAACCGCGACGATCCTCCTGCGCGTCGATGGAGTTTGCTCAAACGAAAGTTGAGATACACCACGTTCAAATCCCTTTGGGATCGGCTCTTGGGAGTTGGGGTAACGTTGACGGTCATTATCGCCGTCTTCTCGATCTCGGAAACTCCGTGGTCTTCGATGACGTCTCTATGGATTCTGGGAGCGATCTTCGCTGGTTGGGTTCCGTTTTTATGGAAGCAATTGAAAGGATTCTGGACTGGCTGGAGCGTCGTTAAGCAAATTCGAATTGTCGATCACAATCGCTCGACACTTCGCAAACTGTTGACACGCTTCGAGACCGGCGACCTCGCAGGGCAACCGATTCCGTCGCGGCCTCGTGGCGATGATCGCTATGAATTGTTCTCGAAGCTTCAAGGTGTCCTTAACGATTTGGGTTTCACCAGCATTGTAGTACTGGTCGATCGAGTTGATGAACCGCACTTAATCAACGGATCGCCCGAGCGGATGCGAGATTTGATCTGGCCATTGTTTGATAACAAATTCCTCAAACATCCGGGGATCGCGTTCAAACTCCTTTTGCCTTCTGCCGTTGCTGGTTACTTGAATCGCCAGGAAAAAGAATTTTATGAAAAGTCGCGACTCGACAAGCAGAACTTAATTCCATCCCTGAACTGGACCGGTCAAGGGCTTTACGACGTTGCAAATGATCGTCTCAAAGCCTGTGCCAAATTGTCTGAGACGAAACCAACCATTCGAGATCTGTTTGACGATTCCGTCACTGAGCAGGAACTCATTTCAGTCTTTGACAGGCTCAGAGCGCCGCGACATTTGTTTAAATATCTGTATCGACTCCTGGTCGATCACTGCTCGAAATATACCGAAACCTCTCCGGAATGGAAAATTCAGCGTGAGACAATGCAATCAACTCTCGCCGTATTCATGAAGGATCTGGATGCATATGACCAGAAACTCGGGACAGGATAAGCAATTCGATTCAATGAATCGAATTCGCATAACAGTCGGAGAGATTCATGATCAAGCTGGACGGAGTCTCAAAGTCCTACGACGAGAAGCTGGTTCTTCAGCCAACGACTCTGGAGTTTGAGACCGGAAAATCGAATGTCCTCATTGGGACAAGTGGCTGCGGCAAGTCGACTCTGCTGCGCTTGATCATCGGACTGATCGAGCCAACCGAGGGAACGATTGAATTCGCCGGAACGCAACTGTCACGCAAGAATATTGTGCAGATCCGCCACCGCATCGGCTACATGATTCAGGATGGCGGACTGTTCCCTCACCTTAGTGTTCGAGGGAACGTTGAATTGCTGGCGAAGCATTTGGGATGGGAACCTTCCCGTCGGGAAAAAAGGTTTGAAGAGTTGCTGGGCCTTGTCCATTTGGACCCGAAAATTCTCGGAAAGTTTCCCGGACAAATCTCTGGCGGACAACAACAGCGTGTCGCGTTAATGCGGGCCCTTTTTCTTGATCCGGATGTTCTTTTGCTCGACGAACCGATGGGAGCACTCGACCCAATTATTCGCACGAACCTGCAAGAAGAACTCCGCGATATTTTCCGTTCGCTCAAGAAGACGGTCATCCTCGTCACACATGATATCGGCGAGGCAGCCTATCTCGGAGATGTCATCAGCGTCCTGAGTGCGGGAAAGATCCTCCAGTCTGGCTCCTTTGATGAGCTGGTCCAGAATCCAGCGACACCGTTCGTAACAGAGTTCATCCACGCGAACAATCACCCATTGATCGATTCGGATAAGGAGCAGTAATGAAACGCTACCTGATCCTCTTTATTTTTCTGACGAATTCAACGTTCGCAGAGCCTCCCCAAACGTTGACGGTCGGAGCAAAAGCGTTCACCGAATCCGTAACGCTCGCGGAGATCGCCAAAATCCTTGGAGAAGAAGTTGGTGCCCCATTCAATCCTGTTTCAGAGCTTGGGGGAACACGCGTACTTTGGTCGGCATTAAAATCTGGAGAAATCTCAGTCTACCCAGAATACACGGGGACGATTCGAGAAGAACTCTTTCGCGGTGAATCTTTGCCTGATGAAGCAGCGATTCGAAAACGACTTGCTCGCGAGGGAATCAGTATGACTTCTCCGCTCGGTTTCAATAATACTTACGCACTGGGCATGAAGGAGTCGCTTGCTCAGGAATTGAAGATCAAGACAATCTCTGACCTCAACGACCATCCATCTCTCAAGTATGGATTTGGAAATGAATTTATGGATCGCGCAGATGGCTGGCCAAGCCTGAAAGCGAAATACAATCTTAATGCACAAGATACACAGGGGATGGAACATGCGTTGACTTACCGGGGAGTCGATTCAAATGAGATTCAAGTCACCGATGTTTACGCAACGGACCCGAACATCCACAAGTACAATTTACGCGTCTTGAAAGACGATAAATTTCACTTTCCCAAATACGAAGCGGTTTACCTGTATCGAACAGAATTGGAAAAAACGCATCCAAAATTTATCTCTCAACTCAGATCAATGGCCGGAAGGCTGAGTGACCAATCGATGCTCTCATTGAATGAGCAAGTGGAACTCGACCATGATTCAGAGGCAGAAGTCGCTGCAAGGTTTGTTCGAGAATCGTTTCAGCTTGATGTCACTGCCGACAAGAAAACGCTCGCTCAACGTATCTGGGTCACGACGATTGACCACCTCTTTTTGGTTCTAATCTCCTTGTCCGGAGCGATTTTGGTCGGCGTCCCGGCTGGAATCATTTGTGCAAAAACAAAGCTACCGGGTCAGATCATCTTAGGCTTCGCCGAGATCGTGCAAACGATTCCGGGTCTCGCCTTACTTGTTTTCATGGGAGTCCTTTTTGTTCGCCTCGATCTCCCTTCGATCGGTCCGTTCCCAGTGATTGTCGCGTTGTTTCTTTACAGCCTTCTCCCCATCATTCGAAACACACTCGCTGGTCTCAACGAGATCCCGGCATCCCTGCAAGAATCTGCGACGGCACTCGGCCTGAACTGGTTCGCCCGTTTGCGACTTGTCGAACTCCCTCTGGCTGCCCCACTCATTTTAACTGGAATCAAAACGACAGCTGTGATTAATGTTGGCTACGCTGCCTTAGGCGGTTTGATCGGAGCAGGCGGATACGGTCAACCAATCATGACAGGCTTACGCCTTAACAGTGAATCACTCATGCTCGAAGGTGCAATCCCTGCGGCGGGACTTGCCCTGATCGTAAAATGGTTCTTTGAATATGCAGAAAGAATCGTCGTCCCGAAAGGCTTACGACTGAGTTCAACCGACTGAAGCCATATGCTGAGCCACCTTATGGACAATTTCGGATGATGGAAAAAGAAATGATGAGCCGCAAACTTTTCTACATTGTCCTGATGACTTCCATGTTCAATGTTGGCTGTCAGAAGCCTGTCTCTAACACAACTCGAGAGACGGAAGTCGCGACTTCTTCGGATCAGAAAACGGATCGAGATCTCGCAACACAACTTTCAGAATTGTCGACTGCAGACCTGAAGAATCTGCGTGAACTTCTCGATGAGACGTCAGTTTCGGAACCGATCAACGAACATCTTGCTGAGATTGCAGTCAAACTTCGTCAGCTGACACTCTCCGATGCGGATGCACTCGGGACGCGACTTGAAGCACTTGGCGCCACCGATTCCTTCCAGCTCGCACTTTATCCAGTCCAACGACAAGCAGCGGCGCTCGAATCTATTCAACGCGTGCGGGAGCGGCTCGCCGAACAACATTCAGTAGAGATCTCTGTTGCTGGCGGCGTTCGCTTTTCAGACAAAAAATTCCTCTGGTTACACAAACAGACCGGGAGCCAAGTGCGCGAGGTGATCGGTTTGAGCTTCGCTTGCGATCCTTATGACTTGGGGGCTGAGCCGACTGACGTGAGCAATGACGATCTGAAAGTTCTCGAAGACTTGACTGAACTACAATTCCTGAATCTTGAACAGTCGCAAATTCGTGATTCAGGTTTGAAGAATCTTCTGAAGTTGCGGAACCTCGAATACCTGAACCTCAGCAACACTCGCATCACAGACACGGGATTGCGATTCGTGGCGGAACTGCCAAGCCTGACTGAATTGAAGCTCGAGAAAACCGATATTGAAGGTCCTGGGTTAGGGCAACTCTCAAAGTGCCAAAATCTGAAAAAGTTGAACTTCACAGATGAATCAAGTGTGAATGTCAGTTCACTCAGTCAGATTAAATCCCTCACTGATCTCTGGGTTGCCATAGAAGGAGACTTTGAAGTTGAAGACCTTCCAAACTTGAAGGAACTCACCGTTCACTTAAGTGACAGTACAAATCACCCCAAGACCTTCCGTTTGCTTGGCATGCCAAAGCTGGAAGTGGGCATGATCTATATTCGTAATCCTTTGGATGAACGTTTCAGTATCGCGAAGCTTCCAGCATTGAAACAGCTCGATCTTTCCGGTGACTTTGACAGGCTCCCCTTCGATCAACTCGGAGACTTCACAAATCTGCGCGTCCTGTACCTCGGCAGCCGTCAGGAACAAACATTCACTCGAGAAGAGGTTCAGCACATCTCGGGGCTTCATCAACTGGAAGATCTTGCACTGCGTATCAACCTCGAACCGGGATGTCTCCAAGAGCTTCAGGATTTAAAATTGCTGCGATCACTCGAACTTCGCGGGAACGACGTCGTGCAGGAACTCTCGCATCTAGGGAACCTTCCAGACCTGAAAATCCTCACGATATTCGGATCTCAAGGGGCAGGTCAGGGTTTTGAGTCGCTTCAACAAATGCCAAAACTTCAGACGGTATTACTTCGACAGTGTAAGTTCGATTCGGTTCGGTTCACCGATCTCCCGACCTTAAGTCGTCTCGATATTCGAGAATCAGAGACAAGAATTTTTGAGGTCAGCAGCCTTCCTGCACTGGCAGTTCTATATTTTCAAGGAGAGGCCGACTCCCTCTCCTTTCATGATCTGCCCAAGCTCTCCTCATTGGGTTTAAACTTTCATGATTCAGAAAAGAAACGGAAGATTTCCACTGGCGAGTTGCCTGCATTAACAAAACCTCCAGTTAATGTTCGTTAAACAAGGCATGTCCAACATCAACCTGAATTGCTCCTCTCGGACATTGAGAGACTCAGCTTGAGAAAATCCAACAGCGAGGCGAATTGATTTGGTGCGAGGAATTCAAAAGTAGATACACTCCAGCACGACAAGCACAACCAGCAAAGTGAAGACTTCGAGCGGCTCACTGGGAGAGAGTTCTTTCCCTGACTCTCCCATGCCGAACTCTTTGCCGAGTCCATTCCAGAAGAGAAACCCTCCAGGGATGGTCACTGCTCCAAACAAGGCCAACCCCCACAAAGGAACCTGACGCTGCAACAGGTCCCTGGCATCTCCAACGGCTTCGAAGACCGCACTTCCGAGGTACAATCCATTTGCGATCAGGCAGAACCCGACAAGGAATCTGAACAAGTGCGACCGCTTTGGGCTCAGCTTTTTACAAAGCCCCCAAAGCAGGATTGGTAATAGAACTCCAACGATGGGGCCTGCCCAAATAACAATGAGCGGAGCAGGATTCGGATGCACGATTGTGTGGGAAATACTTAGTGGATGCAGATTGAGTTCCACGATTCGACCGCCAGTACACAGAGCACCAAGAATATGACCAAGTTCGTGGAGGGCTTGCATCAAGAGCCAACTCAGGAGCGGCACCGTGGTCCATAGCAGGATACGACGGAAGACTTGCTGACTTCTGCGATCAGTCATCATAAGGTCCGGGCTTCTGATGAAATCGGTCTACGTGAAAATTTTATCTGAAACATAAACTTAACGAGGAAGTCGCCTGAATAAGAGAGAGCATTTTCCGAACTCAAATTCGCGATATGCAATAAGGGTTGATGCGGTGGAACTGGCGCAGCGGAATTGATGAGAATATCACAAGCATACATTGGTGATTTGCGACTTTCTCTGCGAGACGCTTGATTCTCCGATTCGAATCCACGAGAACATCTGTTCATTCATGATGGAGACGACAGATGAAGATGTTCTTAAATCTACTCGCACTGCTACTCACAATTCAGCAACTTGGCTTTGCAGAAGCTCCGCCGAATTTTGTTCTATGCATGTCAGACGATCAAGGTTGGGGAGATGTCGGTTTCAATGGGCATCCTCATTTAATCACTCCGGTCATGGATGAGATGGCAGCGAAAGGGCTTCGGTTTGACCGCTTTCATGCTGCCGCTCCTGTCTGTTCCCCCACAAGAGCCAGCTTTCTGACTGGTCGCCATCCAAACCGGATGGGTGTCTTCTCTTGGGGGCATTCGTTACGCCCACAGGAAGTGACCATTGCGGAGGCTCTCGCACAGGGTGGTTACAGCACGGGGCATTTCGGGAAATGGCATTTAGGCTCTGTGCGAGCCGACAGCCCAGTCAGTCCGGGGCAAAGTGGCTTTGAAGAATGGCTCTCAAGTCCAAATTTCTATGAGAACAGCCCGCTCATGTCACAGCGAGGAAAAGTGGTTGAAACGGACGGCGAGAGTTCCATGGTGACCGTCGAAGCCGCCATTCCGTTCATGGAGCAAGCGATCAAAAAACAAAAGCCGTTTCTCGCAGTGATTTGGTTCGGCAACCCGCATACGCCACATCAGGCCACCGATGAATTGAAAAAACTCTACCCTGGATTAAGTGAAAAAGAGCAAAACTACTACGGCGAAATCACCGGCATTGATCAGGCAATGGGCCACCTTCGCCAAGAACTTGATCGACTCAAAATCCGAGAAAACACCTTCCTGCTCTACACCAGCGACAATGGACCGCAAGGCCGCACAGTTGGGTCGTCCGGCGGATTGCGAGGTGCCAAAGGATCACTTTGGGAAGGAGGAACGCGCGTTCCAGCCATGATCGAATGGCCCAATCGAATCAAGAAGCATCGAGTCGTGAAAACTCCGGGAAACACCAGCGACATCTATCCGACCGTTCTCGAACTGGCGGGTATTGAGTCGCCACATCAGCATCCGCTCGATGGCATCAGTCTGGTCGATGTAATTGATGGCAAACAAACAAAACGCGAAAAACCGATGGCGTTTTGGATCTACACCAGCAAAGGAGTGCGAACTCCCAGCGAAGAGTGGATGCAGGAACTGCAAGCTGAGCAGGCTGGAAAAGCTGAAGCAACCCCCGCTCCTCCGCTCTCTGAGACAGCGCTCGTCAAGAAGAAATACAGACAGGGAGACCCCGGTGGTCATTCAGCTCTGGTCGACGAAGAGTGGAAGTTGCACGCAATTCCGACAAAGAACAATGATTGGAAGTACGAACTCTACAATCTCAACGATGACGAGGCCGAAACGACTGACGTTTCCAAAGAACACAAAGACCTTGTAAAAAGAATGTCCGAAGAATTGTCTGAATGGCGAGACTCTGTCATCGACAGCTTAAATGGAAAAGATTATTCCAATTCAAATTAGAACCAGACTGGAACTTGTGGAATAGCCACTTTTTCCAGAGGTTTCGAACTGATTTTAAATTCGGGGTTTCGACTCAACTTTAAGGTTCTCACCGAAACACAACTTGAAACATCACACCGAACTCGACTCGAAGGAAATAGAATGCGCTGGGCGTTTTGCACATTGTTACTAAGTTGCTGCCTGATGACCTCCTCGATCAACGCTGCAACACCAGAATGGATCTGGGCGGACAAGACACAAGATGGCCAACACATCTGGTTGCGAAAAACCTTCGAATCGCCTGATGCTGTTAAATCCGCGAAGCTGACTGCGACGTGTGACAATCACTTCATCATGTACTTGAACGGCAAGCGCATTCTGGCAGGAGATGAGTGGGCGGAACTTCCTGTCGCAGATCTCTCTAAGCTGCTGAAGCCGGGCAAAAACACATTGGCCGTTGAAGCCTGGAACGAAGGAGGGATCGCAGCATTTCTGAGCCAACTGCGAATCAATGACGCTGGCAAAACGAAAACAATTTCAACCGACACTTCATGGAAAGTCACAACAGAGAAGAGCGACAATTGGAATTCGACCGGGTTCGATGACTCTAACTGGGCGCAGCCAACAACATTTGGTCCCGCTGGTAAACAAGGGCTGCCGTGGAGTCGAGCCGTGAATGCCGATTCTCTTGAATCGGCTCTGTCTGATGGCGACGCATCTCAGTATCAACCCAAAGTTGCAGATGTCACAGTCCCTGAAGGTTTTCAAGTCGAGAGAATCTTCGCTGTCCCTCGATCAATGGGGTCATGGGTCTCACTGACGACTGGACCGAATGGGAAACTGATTGCATCTGACCAGGGTGACAAGGGATTGTTTTTCATAACTCCGGGTGACAAAAACAGGCCAACACAAGTTGAGAAAATCCCTGTCGACCTGTCCGGTGGACAAGGGATGCTGTGGGCGTTTGACTCACTTTACGTGATGGTCAACGGTGGTCCGAAGTCGGGTTTACATCGCGTGACCGATTCAAACAACGACGGCACTCTCGATCATGTGGAACATCTCATGTTCGTTCCCGGTGGCGGAGAACATGGTCCTCACGCAGTGATCCTCTCACCAGATGGGAAGTCCCTTTATGTTTGTGCCGGGAATCACACAAAGCTGCCCGAAGGAGTCGACAAAAGCCGTATCCCGATCAACTGGGACGAAGATCATCTTCTGCCTCGTCGCTGGGATGCCAATGGTCATGCTGCCGGAATTCTGGCCCCCGGAGGGTGGATTTGCAAAATCGATCCTGACGGAAAGAACTGGGAAGTCATCAGCATGGGCTATCGCAACCAATACGATATCGCCTTGAACGCCGACGGCGAGTTGTTCAGCTACGACGCAGACATGGAGTGGGATTTTGGCTCACCCTGGTATCGTCCGACACGTGTCACACATGCCACAAGTGGAAGTGAATTTGGTTGGCGAAGTGGAACAGGGAAATGGCCGACCTACTATGAGGATTCCCTTCCGCCTGTCATCGACATCGGCCCCGGCTCGCCTGTCGGAATCACATTCGGATACGGGACAAAGTTCCCGGCGAAGTACCAAAAAGCACTCTTTATTCTGGATTGGACCTACAGCACAATCTATGCGATTCATCTCACTCCAGACGGATCAAGCTACAAAGCGGTGAAAGAAGATTTCGCGACGGCCTCCCCTTTACAGGTCACCGACACAACCATCGGGAGCGACGGCGCTCTGTACTTCGCAGTCGGTGGACGTGGAACGCAGTCAGCCATGTACCGTGTCACTTACATCGGAGACGCTTCCACACAACCTGTCGATGCGAAGAACTCCGCTGGGCAGGAACAGCGCAACCTGCGTCGGAAGTTAGAGGAATTCCATGGGAAGCCAAATGGTGACCTTGAGTTGATCTTCAAAAACCTCGGAAACGAAGACCGATTTATCCGCTACGCAGCAAGGATTGCACTGGAATGGCAACCACAGGACCAGTGGGCTGCAAAAGTTTTGAACGGTGACGGACTGAATGCGATGGGTCAGATCAATGGATTATTGGCCCTCTGTCGCCAGGGGCAACCTGAGCAATTAGATGCAGTCCTCGAGTCTCTCTCATCGATAGCAATTGACAAAGTGACTCATCGTGAGCAACTAGCGCTCTTGCGGACCTACCAGCTTGCGTTCATCCGCCTTGGCGTTCCCAGCGAGAAGTGGAAATCCAAACTCGTCAATACGTTTGATGCAATCTATCCAAGCCAAAGCGATGAAACAAACGCTGAGCTCGTCCAGTTACTCGTCTATCTCGATTCCCCGACTGTCGTTCAGAAAACACTTGATCTGATGGACAGTCTCGAAGCAGAAGAAGTTCCCGACTGGGGCGAAATCGCAAAGCGACATGCCAGTTACGGAGGAACCGTGAATGCTCTTCTGAATAACATGCCCCCTTTGCGAAAAATTCATTTTGCTTTCGTTTTGAGAAATGCGACAACCGGTTGGACACTCCCTGATCGACGTCGGTATTTTGAATTTTTCTTAAGTGCAGCGAAGCATCCAGGTGGAAACAGTTACGCGAAATTTTTAATGCAAGCGAGGGAGGATGCTTTCGCGAACGTCCCTCAGGATCAACGCCTGATTCTGGATGAGGTTGCCAGTCAAGCACTCATCGCCCCATTGCCGAAGGTTCCAGCCCCCAAGGGTCCGGGAAAGAAATGGACCACTGAATTAACACTTGAAGTGCTCAAAGAACCTTTGAAGAAGAGAAACTACAAACGGGGACGAGAGTTGTTTCACGCGACATCATGTGTGAAATGCCACCGGTACAACGGAGAAGGAGGAGCGATTGGTCCCGACTTGTCCCTGGCTGGCAAGAAATTCCCGCTTCCGGATTTACTCGACAACATCTTCACTCCAAGTAAGGTTATTTCCGATCAGTACGGCTCGCATACTGTTCTGACGACTGATGGCGTTGTCCTCAATGGACGCGTTGTCGAAATCAACGACGAAGTCCACGTCTACTTGACCGATGCCGATGCAACGGTCAAGGTTCTGAAGAAAAACGAAGTCGAAGAGATGCAGGTCTCAAAAACGTCTCAAATGCCCTTGGGATTACTGGATACTTTGAACGAGGAAGAACTCAAAGACCTGATGGCTTACCTTCTGTCCGGTGGAGATCCAAGAGCAAAAGAATATCGTTAGGCACGATTGAAAAAAATGTCCTGACCTGTCTCGTAGAGAAGAGTGATCGATCACGTAAGAACACTCTTCGCGAACATCGGAATTACGATTGTCTTCAAGAGGAAATCGGCATCAGTTAGAGCCTCTTTCGAATTAGTTTGCAGATTCTGCCTCGTGGCGAACAGCATTTTTACGAGAGAAATGCGTTCTTCACGGGCACACGGTAGAGCAAGCTGCTCTAAGAATTGATTTCATTGAGAAGTGCGAGAAGGCCGAGACCGTAGAAGGTGTATTCCACGTCGGCTGCTTCGTCCCATGTGGCAGCTCGGAATCCGCCGGTAGGAAATTCTAATTGCGTTGTTAACCAGTGATGAATTTTTTGGGCATCGACAAGTCTGCCAAGTCTAAGATCCTGACTTGTCAGAATTCCGGTGAAAGTGGAGAGGCTATCGGCGAAGGGAACACGTGAGTTGGCCTGATAGCCACCTTCGTCACTTTTCACCTCTTTGAGAAAAGCTCGAAGATCATCCCGGATTTCGTCATCGACGGCTCCGAACTCTTGAAGAATCGCACAAGCTGCAGCCGTTGGATTTGTGCCGGATCGTCGCATCGGGGCGATCTCAACGAAGCCCCCATCATCGCGCTGTCGATCATAAATGAATTGAACAAGTGCATTGGGACGTTGTTGTGGAATCCCGACAAGCTGATAGGTCAGCATCACAAGAAAAGAATGGTAGGTACTTCCCGAAGCTCCCTCTGGTGATTTTGCATACCCTCCATCTTCCGTCCGGACAGACTCGAGTTGCTCGATGATCTGCTGAGAAAAACCAGCACTCGCCTCTGCGAGCAGATCAATCCCAGACGAGACCTGTAAAGCGAGGGCAGTTGCCAGCCAGTTCATCAAGTCGATGACATTGAGCTTGCTTGTCTCATGCTCTTTTAGAAATTTCGAAATCCCTTCGGCAGTTTGCGACTCCATCCCGCCAAGCATCATTAATCCACGAACAGCGAAGCTTGTGTAATACAAGTCGGAATCACCATCGCGCCCACGGAATCCACCATCAGGCATCTGGAAGCTCAGTAGAAAGTTCCGATGGCGCTCTCGTCGGCTCTCATCGAGAGAATGCAATTGGTCCGCCAGTCGGTTCCCCAAACGGATCAAGTACGGGACATCACTCATCGAGCAAACCCACGTGATTCGCCATTCATTGAAATCGGAACGAAACGATTCAGAATAGGAATCCCTGTCAACCATTTCGGATTGTTCAAATTCCAGATCGCCAACTGCATGAGGCCCATTCCAAGCACGATCCCTAAACAATCGCTGCACCAATCGATGAAATCAGGATGTCGGCCTACTGGCCCCTGCAAGATTTCATCCAGAGCAGCGAAAACCATTAGCAGCGGGATAATGAATCGGTGTGACAGGCGATACGGATCAGGTTTCAGACAGACAATGGCGGTCAGGACAGCTAATCCAAAGTAAGCTCCCAGGTGAAGCGGTTTGTCCCAACCAGATGTCACCGAAGCGATCTGCTTCGGAATTGGAGCGTGTGTCATAATAAACAGGAAGCAGGCGTAACTCAGCCAAACAAAACGAATTCCCCACCGCGAAACCAGTCGAACTGGCAGCGAAAGACTTCGTCGGGAATTGGCAAGAGTCGTCATTGACATCAAATCTTAAGTCTGTTTTGAATCGTTCAGAATTTCAGCTGGCCTTTGGGCTTCTTGAATAAACAAAGGGAAGTTTGCCCAAAGCCTGTCACTGAGAGACTTTGGGCTACCACCTTGCTGCTTTCTGTGCGATCACACTGACCGCCCTATGGTTCCGGGTAGGCGGTTTTCAGTTTGTACTCTGGATTTGCTTCGAGAAAAGCTTCAACCCGATCCGTTCTCCCGAACGCTTCCGGTAAAAACTTGACAGCTTGCTCAAGTCGGTCATTCGGTTCTGCGCAACTAAATCGCAAGAACCCATGTCCAGCATCGCCGAAGCACTCACCGCCCAGACAAGCTACTCCAAAGTTCTCATCTGCACCTTTGAGAAGATAGAGCGCTAAGCCGTGACTGGTGATTTTGAGCTTGTTGCAAATCGGTGCGACGTTCGGAAAGACATAAAAAGTTGCGGTTGGGTCGAGTGTATGGATTCCATCGATTGCGTTCAGCCCGGAAGTGAGCAGTTGCACCTTCTCCTGAAACCGACTCATCTGCTCATCTCGCTCAGAGTGATCCTGTTGCAACGCCTTCGTGCCGGCAATTTGCACAATAGGCGGGGTACAGGAAAGCGTCGTATTGATCATTTTGGCAATTGATGTTGCGATCTTAGCTCCAGTGACCGCAAACCCGAGTCGCCAGCCACTCATGCTGTAAGACTTACTGAATGTATAAGCAGAAACACATTGGTCCATCATCCCAGGCTGTTCGAGCAATGAATGATGACGCCCTTTCCAAACCATGTGGCAATAAGGTTCATCGCTGAAGACTGCGACGTCTTTACCGCGAATCAGATCTGCCAGGGCTTTCAAATCTTCTTCAGTGGCAACTCCACCGGTCGGGTTGTGCGGAGTATTCAGGAAAATTGCACGAGGACTTTTCGCTGTATTGAGAAATTTTTCGACTTCTGCGATGTCCGGCCGAAACTCATTTGCCTGAAGCAAGTTGCTGTACACCGGATTTGCGCCACGACGCAAGATGTTCGGAAGATAGGTTGGGAAATACGGGCTGAAAACCAGCACATCATCGCCGGGGTTCAAAAAAGCTTCACAAAAGAACTGCTCAAAAACCTTGGCTCCGGGACCAACAACGACATTCTCGGCCGCTGCGGGAATCTTGAATTCGTCACTGACGAACTTCGCAGCTGCCGCGCGAAACTCAGGCAGTCCGGGTGAGGGGCAATAATGGGTCTGATTTTCCTGAATTGCCTGAATCCCCGCACTTTTTGCAGAAGAGGTGCTCTCAAATGGACTATCCCCGATTTCCAGTTCGACGACGTCTTTTCCGTCCGCTTTCAACTCTTTGGCGATTGCCAAAACGGTAAAGGCGGTTTCAACAGTCAATGATTTTGCAAATTCGCTGAGTGATGCAGACACGATCGTTGGATCTCTTCTTATTAAGTGGATAGATCAGTAGGATTTGACCTATTCAAACGTCCCTCATGGGCTAGGTCAACCGGTTCAGATGGTGTGACTTAAAAAAAGCGACAAGTCCTTAGATGTTTCAAAATTTTACAGCCCCGAGGATGCCGAGGTGTGGCTCGGGGAGTTATGATTTTAGGAACTGGAGATCTCAGCCATCACGTTGACGCTCACGTGATGCGATTTCGTTATCAACCATCAATGTGACCGTTGCGAGAGACCCTCGCACTATATGTTTCAAGGTAATTTAGAATGGCCATCGAAATTCGAGTTCCGTCTGTCGGGGAATCGATTAGCGAAGTCTTTATCGGCGAGTGGTACGTCAAAGAGGGAGAGTGGGTCGATGTCGACCAAAACCTTGTCGGTCTAGAAACCGACAAAGCCACTTTCGATGTTCCCAGCCCCGAAGCGGGAGTCATTGGTTCCGTAAAGATTGAGGCTGGATCGACTGCGGAAATCGGCGACGTCATCGCCACACTGAATCCCGGCCCCAACCCGAATGGAGATTCTTCCGGAGAACGTAGCACTTCAAAGGCTGAAAGTGCTACGGCGTCAAAGGGGAGTGCTTCACAACAAAGTGCCCAATCCGCCACAACTGGTGGTCACGTGATGCCCTCAGCCGCGCGGGTCGCTGCTGAAAGTCACGTCGATCCCAAAAGTGTCAGCGGAACTGGCCCGGGAGGACGAGTCTTGAAGGAAGACGTCCTGAATCATGTCGGTGGTGCAGACGGTGGTTCCGGTCGCGAAGAACGGCGAGTTCCAATGTCTCCGATGAGGCAGACCATTGCACGAAGACTTGTCAGTGCACAAAAAGACGCAGCTTTACTGACCACATTCAATGAATGTGACATGTCCGCAATCAAAGAGTTGCGTGCTGAGTATCAGGATCAGTTCGTTAAGAAGTATGACATCAAGCTCGGCTTCATGTCGTTTTTCGTCAAAGCCGTCATCGGAGCCTTGAACGAATTCCCAGCCATCGGAGCCCAGGTCGAAGGGACAGACCTGGTCTATCGAAATTATTGTGACGTTGGCGTCGCCATCGGAGCAGGGAAAGGCTTAATCGTTCCAGTGATTCGCAATGCCGAACGCCTTAGTTTCGCTGAAGTTGAGCTCACAATCGCTGACTTCGCCAAACGAGCTCGGGACAACAAAATCACTCTGGAAGAACTCGAAGGGGGAACCTTCACCATCACAAATGGTGGCGTTTACGGTTCTCTACTTTCAACACCCATTGTCAATCCGCCTCAGAGCGGGGTTTTGGGAATGCACGGTATCTTTGACCGCCCCGTTGCTCTCAACGGAGAAGTTGTCATTCGCCCGATGATGTATATCGCCCTGACTTACGATCACCGTGTGGTCGATGGTCGCGAAGCTGTTTCGTTTCTTGTTCGAATTAAAGAAGCGATCGAAGATCCAACTCGACTGCTATTAGAAGTGTGAAGTGAAGAGAGGAAAGCTCGAAGACCGCACAATCATTGACTGAACGACTATTTCACAAAACGAAGGCACCACTTTGATGATCGCCTTGATGCGATCATCAAAGCATGTAGCGTGTTCTGTCTTGTGAGTTGGATGTTTGATGCGGTCCAGAGTAAATCCTGGTTTGACCTTTACGTTCTGACTCGTCGACCTGGGCGATTCAGCACTTGTAGAGCACTCTTCACGGGAACACGGTAGAGCGAACTGCTCTAGAACTAGTCAGGAAATATTTGGAATAGCTACTTTTCTCAACGTTTGAGAGAGCAATTTCAAATTTCACGATCTGCTCTAAAAAAACTTCCATCGCGGAGAGACGGTCGAGTAGAATGTTCGAAGGGACGAGAGGTGCAAAATGTCCGAAGAGTTTGATCCAGAAGCTGACAATGGTGCTCCCGGCTGGGAAGCCATCGACGAAGTTCTTGACGAACTTTACGATAATGCTGAACCGATGCACTGGGGGACGATTCTCCCTTACAATCTTGGCGGCGAAGATCCTCTGTACGGTGTAAGTGTTTACGAGAGCCAGAAACAACAACCGCATCTTCATTATATCACGTACGGATTCTCAGATCTTTACGAGAAGGAAGATGAAGAGTCCGAAGTCAGTGGATACGGCTTCGAGTTGACATTTCGGCTCTCAGCCCCCAAAGGAATTGAACCACCTGTTTGGGTCGTCAACTTTCTTCAAAACCTGGCTCGATATGTCTTTCAATCAGGAAATGGGTTCGGTCCGGGGCATACGATTCCGCTCAACAGTCCCATCTGTCTGGAGTCGGAAACTCAAATTTGCACTGTCATTTTCGTCGAAGATCCTGAACTCGGAACAATTGAGACTCCCAATGGAGAAGTCCAATTCTTGCAAGTTCTAGGGCTGACTGAAAATGAACTCGACGCAACACAATGCTGGAACGCCCTCAGCTTCGCTGAACTGGTTCAGGAATTTAATCCGCTGTTGATTACCGATGTGGATCGCGACAGCTACTTGGAACAACCAAAATTCAAATCGACTGTCAGCGAGTTGACCGCGAAAGAGGGGGCATCAGCGGCGATCATGTGTGCGAATGAGTTTCGTGTCCTTCGTGATCCTGAAACGTCGGATGTCACATTGGTTTTAGGAGCCATCGTCGCTCCGTCTCTGGGAAAAAGGTTGCGCGGTCGCCTTCCATTTGGACGAGAGTTTCAACTGGTCGGCGAAGAAGATTCCATCCTGTTTCGACCTGCCGATCAGTATCAACTGACAATGCAGGACCATGTCTCAGAATTTGAGTTCACGAATTCACAGGTCGAAGTAATTTCGAAACAAATGCAGTCTAACTCCGGAACATGGAAGCTCGAGGACCCGCCAGGATTCACGCTTGTCATCGAACCGACCGAAATCAAAGACAACGATGGCAATGTCACTGACGTTCTTGGTTGAAAGATGCTCTACCTAGTGTCGGTAAAAAGTCATTCGATGAGACAGCTCTTAAGCATTACTACGACGAACCTTCTATCGCAAATCGAATATCGGTCTCGATGTTCTCCCTCGTGGCGGACAGGCTATGAAGCCATACTAGAGCATCTTTCGAATTGATTTGCAGGTTCTGCCTCGTGGCGAACAGCATTTTTACCAGGGAAATGCGTTCTTCACGGGCGCACGGTAGAGCAAACTGCTCTAACGGAGTTCATGCGGAAAACTGCTTGCTGATCAACAGCCATTAAAACAACTCCTAGCCTCTCCGTTAGAATTGCACTTCAAGCATTTTAACTCTCCAGTAGCCCGACTCTCCGGCTGAAATCAGCATGGCGCGAAATTCTAAACGGATTGATGACAGAGTACTCCGTTTGTTGAAATCGCTTTCCCGTCGCCGGTCTTTGGAGGAAATTTACTTTCGTTGCTGACTGGACGATTCCATATTGATTCGACACGATGTGTTAGAATTAATAAGGAGTTGAATTCATGCGAATTGTTACGATCACTGCGTTATCACTTTGTGCTATTTTTTTCTCACAGACATCCTCAGCAGCTGACTTTGTATTTGGGTTTTCGAAGGTCGAAGTGACACCTTCAACACCGGTTCGACTTTCTGGGTACGGAAATCGAGACAAGCCGTACGACGGAATCGACGAGCCACTCTTCGCTCGCGGCATGGCGATGACTGCCAATGGCAAAGAGGGGCTGCACATTCTGGTCTCCGTCGACACGATCGGCTTTCCTGGTGAGTTGACCAAGGAGATTCATGCTGCCGTCAAATCGAAGCACAACATCCCTCGTAGCCGCTTCGTGATCTGCTGCACTCACTCTCATACCGCTCCTCACATCGGGCATGGGCTCACGAATCTCTTCACGACTCCGCTTACCGAACTCGAATCGGCAGCGACACAAGCGTACACATCGTACGTGCGTGATCAAGTAGTCAAAGCTGTTGACCAGGCGATTCAAGCTTTAAGCCCGGGCAAAATTTCAATCGACACCGGCACTGCCACTTTCGCAAGAAATCGACGTGTCATTAAAGATGGAACCTGGACCGGGTTTGGCGAAAATCCAAATGGACCAGTTGATCACTCACTTCCTGTGCTCCGCATCACAGATATCGAGGGAAACAAAACACGCGGACTGATCTTCAATTACGCCTGTCATTGCACCACATTCGGCGGCGACTACAACCGCGTCAATGGTGACTGGGCCGGATACGCGACCAAGTCTCTGGAAGCAGCGAACGATGGTGCAATCGCACTTTGTACAATTGGCTGCGGAGCCGATGCGAATCCCGAACGCAATCCCGAGCATGCTTTCGAAATTGCTCAGCGGCAAGGAGAAGAAATCTCCGACGAGGTTTCCCGACTGGTAAAAGAGAAGACTGGTTTCACAGAGGTCAACGCGACGCCAACTTCATCGTTCGGCTTTGCTGGTCTTCCGATTGACCGCCCGAGTGACGCCCAACTGAAAGAGAATCTCAAAAATTCACGTCCTCAGGTTCGGCGGCATGCCGAAGTGATGATCGACACAAAAAAACGAATGGGACGTCTTCCCGAAACTTATCCGATGCCGATTCAAGTGTGGCGATTCGGAAATGAGTTCGCGATGGTATTCCTTGGAGGAGAAGTTTGCGTTGAGTATACGACACGCATCAAGAAAGAACTGCCGACTCTTGTTGAGGGGCTGACGCCTGACAACGTTTGGGTCACTGCTTACGCAAACGACGTCTTTGGGTATGTCACCCCGGAGAGAATGCGTTCTGAAGGTGGGTACGAAGTCGATTTTTCAATGATCTACTACCTGCAACCAGGTCGCTGGTCGGCGGGAACAGAGGATGTCATCCTGCGGCGTGTAAAAGAACTGTTCAACTCGAAAAGCCTTGACGTACCAACACCTGTCTCGGATGCGTTGAAAACATTCACTCTTCCAAACGGTTATGTCATTGAAGAGGTCGCATCTGAACCTCTCATTCGTGACCCTATCAATTTTGCGGTCGATGCGCGGGGGCGATTATGGGTTGTTGAAATGGGAGACTATCCGCGAGGTAATCCCGCCGAAGACCTCTCGAAAATCGAACGGCATGAACCTTGGGATGGTCCGCCAGCGGGTCGAATCAAAGTCTTAATCGACAGCAATCAGGACGGTCAATACGACGAAGCAAAAATCTTCCTCGATGGGCTCTCCTTCCCCACCGGGGTCTTTCCCTGGAAAGATGGTGTCTTCATCAGCGGAGCACCAAACATCATTTTTGCTAGAGATACTGATGGCGACCTGAAAAGCGACGAACAGGAAGTCTTCTTCACAGGATTCGAAAAAGCAAACCCTCAACACCGCATCGGCGGGTTCGAATATGGACTCGACGGCTGGCTGTATCTGTCCGCCGGCACAAACAACAAAGAGATTCAATGTTTACGAACGGGTGAGACGGTCAACGTCTCCGGACGCGACTGCCGCTTCGATCCTGTCTCAGGGAAGCTTGAAGCAATCAGTGGGAGCAGTCAATACGGCCGCAGCCGGGATGATTTCGGGAACTGGTTTGGGAATTCGAATAGCGAGCCATTGTTCCAGTTCGTAATTGAAGACCGAGATTTGAGCCGAAACCCGCATCTTCCATCACCATCGCCAAAACATCACCTCACGAATCCTCGCTTCGCTCCGCAAGTTTATCCAACGAGTCGAACACTCGATCGTTTTAACGATCTGTTTGCACTGGACCGCTTCACGTCTGCTTGTAGCCCAACAGTGTTCAGAAACGACAGCTTAGGCTCAGACATCGATGGGACAGTCCTCATCTGTGAGCCTGTTCACAATCTCGTCAGCCGAGTCGTCGTTGACCATTCAACAATCAAGTTCTCCGGGCAACGTGCAAAGTCTGAACAGAAATCGGAATTCCTAGCCTCCTCAGACAACTGGTTTCGTCCGACCCGACTAATGACAGCTCCCGACAATACGCTGTGGGTCTGCGACATGTATCGCCAGGTGATCGAGCACCCAGAATGGATTCCGGAAGCCTGGCAAGCCAAACTCGATTTATACGCCGGCTACAACCGAGGCCGCATTTATCGCGTCTATCACAAAGACTCTCCCCCCACTCGAATCGAGGATCTGTCCAAACTGAAAACACCGGAATTGGTCGGACTATTAAAAAGTTCAAACGGCTGGATGCGCGATCGAGCCCAGCAACTTATTCTTGAGCGTGACATCTCCGAAGTCGACACTCTCACAAAATCGTTGCTGCAACTCATCAATGAAAGCCAGGACAGCAGGACTCTCATTCAGGCAGCTTACACTTATGCCCTGCTCTCGAAGACAAACCCGGCAATCCTGAAGAATTACCAGTCCGAAGATGTCGACGTCGTGATCAGCGCGATTCGACTCTGGGGCGTGGAAACGAACTCGAATGAAAAGTGGCAACCGTCGACACTCTCCGACCACCCCAACGAACGAATTCGCTTTGAGCTAGCACTCGCTGCAGGAAACGCCAAGGATGATGTCCGTGCGATAGTCCTGCGAAAAGTGATTCAAAGCAGTTCCGACAATCCCTGGATACGAACAGCCATCTTGTCCTCTGCAAATGGAGTTGCAGACCGCCTGCTGATTGGTGCCATTGAAGACAAAATCACCAGCCCAGACCTACTCAATGGGTTACTGACGACACTACTGGGAAGCTCATCCATCAAAGGCATGGAGCAACTGGGCGAGTCAATGACCTCCATCAAAGATCCTCAATTAAGACGACAGTTACTACTGACTGCAATCAGTTATCTTGAGAGAAACAAAGTCTCATTTGAAGAATTGAGTAAAAGCTTTGAAGAGCGGACGAATCGAATTTTTTCGCAAATCCTCAATGACTCGGTCGCTGCGCTGAAGTCCCAAAGTCTTCCTCAGGAAGAGATTCCGGGGGCCATTCGTCTGGCAGCTTACTCCAACAGTCCACTCTCGGGTGAAGATCTGCTGGCATACCTCAGTGCGACTCAATCGCCCGAAGTAAATACCGCAGTGATCGAATCGATTGTGAATTTGAATGAAAGCCTGAAGCTTCTTCAGCAAATGAAAAAGCAAACACCAGCCGTTCAATCTGAAATCCAGGCCATTTTGCTCACCAGCCCGACAACAACCAACCAACTGCTTGAAGCTCTTGAACAGAATGTCATCTTAACGAACGACATGAACGCCGCGACAGCGGACGCATTGAAAAACCATCGTAACAAAGAGGTGCAAGACCGCTTCGCCAAGCTGACCGCTTCTCATGGAATGACATCGACGCGGTTGGAACTGGTGACAGCTTATAACAGTGCGCTTTCGTTAAAAGGCGACATTGAGAATGGGAAGAAGCAGTTCACTAAAACGTGTAGCACCTGCCACCGGCACAACGAAATTGGAAACGACTTTGGTCCCAAGTTGTCTTCACTCCTCAAGAAATCTGATGAGTATATCCTGACATCAATCATCGATCCCAACGCCGCAGCTGAATCCAAGTATCGTGGATACTCCATTGTGACCCATAATGGAAAAGTTTATAGCGGGCTGATTCTTGAAGAGACTGCGACGAGTCTGAAGTTGATTCGACCTGATGGCAAATCAGAAACGATTCTTCGTTCAGAAATCGAAGAAATGGTCAATACAGGGCGGTCATTCATGCCCGAAGGCTTAGAGAAGGACCTCAAGCCACAAGACATTGCAGACATCATTTCTTTTCTACGTTCAGGGCCAACGCCCTGAATGAAGTGAATGTCAATGGAATTGTTTTGTTCAGAACTGGTCTTCAAACTTGAATTTGCTCTCTCAAACGTTGAGAAAAGCGGCTATCCCAATGGTGTTCGGACTGGTTCTCATTACAGGAAATTGAAATGCTTCGAATCATTTTAAGTCTCTCGCTTTTTGCGGGACTCTTTGCAGAGACTCTCTCAGCAGAAGAACCGAAACCGAATATTCTTTGGATTGTCGGCGAAAATTTTGCCCTCGACCTGGGGTGTTACGGACAGAAGAACGTCGAAACTCCGAATCTGGACGGTCTCGCAAAACGAGGAGTGAGATACACAAACGTCTTCTCAACTTCGCCGGTTTGCGCTCCAAGTCGTTCGGCATTCATGGTCGGGATGTATCAGACGACGACCGATACCCATAATATGCGTTCGCATCGCGACGATGACTTCCGACTCCCGGAAGGAGTCCGTCCGCTGACGCACCGTTTGCAGGATGCTGGGTATCGAACTGCGAATATCACCACAATCGGTGAGAAAACGGTTGGAACAGGCAAGCTCGATCTGAATTTCGCAAACGAAGGCCCGATCTATCAGACGGAAGACTGGGAAGAACTCAAAAACAATCAACCATTCTTTGCTCAAATCAATACGCCGGAAGCGGAATACGATATTTACGATCGAATGTCTGCGGAAAAGCCGCGCGTGAAATGGGTCGGCGAAGAATGGCATCCCCAGATCGCCACGGAAAAGAACGTCACCCCTCCACCGTACTATCCTGACCACCCCCTCGTCAGAAAAGAATGGGCTCGCTACCTGAACTCCGTTTCCGGAATGGATGTTCGCGTCGGCTGGATTTTAGACCGGCTCAAAAAGGATGGGGTCGATAAGAACACAATCGTTATTTTCTTTGGAGACAACGGACGTTTGGAGCCACGTGGAATACACTGGTGTTTCGATTCCGGCTTACATGTCCCAATGATCATTTACTGGCCAGAAACACTCGCTCCTCCGAAAGATTTCAAGCCGGGCAGCGTGAACGATCAGCCGATCAGCCTTCTTGATATCACCGCGACAACCTTGGCGATGGCAGGAATTGAACGCCCTATTGGAATGCAAAGCCAAGTCTTCATCGGCCCGAACCGGGCTCCTGCACGTAAGTACGTTTTTGCAGCTCGCGATCGTATCGATGAGACAGTGATCCGACAGCGATCCGTGCATGATGGTCGCTATCACTACATTCGAAACTTCACTCCCGGAGCAGGCTTTGCGACGTTGAATCGCTACAAAGAAAAATGCTTTCCCATCAAACCATTGATGCGAGAGCTCAATGCGTCAGGGAAACTGGTGGGACCGCCTGCTAAACTCATGGAGCCGTTTCCTCAAGAAATGCTCTTTGACCTGCTCAATGATCCAGATGAAATCAACGACATCGCGGGGAACCCATCTTCGTCCGAAATTTTGCAACGGATGAGAGCTGCCCTCGATACGTGGATGATTGAAACCAATGATCGTGGGAGAATTCTAGAACCGATAGAAGTCGTTCATCCATTTGTAAAAGAAATGCACGATTGGTTCGGGACACCTGAGAATTTGAAAGAGATTCACCAGTCTCCAAAATTTGATTGACCGGTCATCAAGAATTTCCAATGACTGATCCATTGACTGATGCGCCCACAAAATTTGGTTTCACGAAATCATAGACTGCTCATCACGAGGCAGCACTTTAAGTTCAAGATTCAATTTGCTTTAAACATTCATCACTCAAGAAAAGTGGAAAAACAATGATTGTTCGTCAGATTTTATCGACAGCCTTCTTGCTGATTGTGACCTCAAATGTACTACTGGCACAAGACGCCCAAAACAAAGATGACGGAAAACTTCGCATCATTTGTTTTGGGGCACATCCCGATGATGCTGAGTACAAAAGTGGCGGAGCCGCAGCTTTATGGGCAGAGTTGGGGCATCATGTGAAACTCGTCTCGGTAACGAATGGAGATATCGGCCATTGGCAAATGGCAGGCGGGACACTCGCAAAGCGACGCACTGCAGAGTCCGCACTTGTCGCCAAACGACTTGGTGTGGCGTCCGAAGTGTTGGATATCCACGATGGCGAGCTCATGCCAACTTTGGAAAACCGTCGTACAATTGTTCGCCTGATCCGTGACTGGAACGCAGACATCGTCATAGCTCATCGACCTTGGGATTATCATCCCGATCACCGTTACACCGGGGTTCTGGTCCAAGATGCCGCATTCATGGTCACCGTCCCATATTTTTGTCCTGATACTCCGCCGCTGAAGAAAAACCCGCTCTTCTTGTACTCCAGCGATCGATTCAAAAGACCATACCCATTCAAAGCAGATATCGCAGTTTCAATCGACCCTGTGTTTGAAAAGAAAGTCGATGCCCTCACTGCACTGGAGTCGCAGGTTTTTGAAGGAGGAGCACTCGGCAACGAAGAAAAAGTCCGCGATATTCCTCCGGCATCCGAGCCTGAACTACGTCGAGAATGGCTCAAGGGACACTGGCAGCGCCGTGCAGGGGGAGAAGCCAATACTTATCGTGACGCACTGATTGAATGGTACGGTGAAGAGGCCGGCAAGGCAGTCAAATACGCGGAAGCGTTCGAAATTTGCGAATACGGCCGACAGCCCAGCCATGAAGAGATTCTGGAACTGTTCCCTTTCCTACCAAAGAAGTAATCCAGGCATGTAATGAGAAGTTCTGAGGCTCGGGGTCACCACCCCGAGCTGATCTTCGAACTCAATCGCATAAATGGGTCACCAAGAAGATTTCACCACTCAAGTTTCCGTCGTCTGTCAGCGGAGATTCGACTACTGAATTCGGTGATACTCAAGTAATTATTTATCTTTTTCGGCCGGTTTCTCTTCCGGTTTCGCAGGAATCGTCAGCCAGAGATCCGAGGTCGTGAGCGGTGTCACTTGAAGTGGGCTCGTCGCAATGACCTCGGTTTTTTCATCACCAAAGTTGCCAACGATTTCAATCGGACCTTGAAAGCCAGCTGCGTTTGTCACATCGATTTTCAAAGTCACTTTCTTGGCTGAATCCCCTTTTGCTTCGGACTTCACGGCCTCAGCGGTCGCACCTTCCGGGAGATTCTTGACCGAAACAAGGAGCTCCTTGTCGAATCCGTGTAAGCGATTGATCGCCACTGGAATTTCAATCGGCTTGTCACGTTTGGCTTCAAAATGATCGACAGTGACAGTCAAATCGGCTCCTGGAGTATTGAGTTCGGCCGTCAGCAAATAGACGTAGCGAAATCCTGCGTGATTGAATCTGTCGCTGACTTCAAGCTGAAACTCTCCATCGGCTGGAACTTTCCAATTATCGTTAATGTCCTGATCACTCCGGCTGACATCGTCAAATTCTTTGAGCACTTTGCCTTGGCTGTCTCGAATTTTTAATACTGGGTCGAGATGAGAACCAATCGCGCGAGCCTGAACTCGAAGTTGAAGCGAATCCCCCTTCTTACCAGTGAAACGAAAGACATCGAGTTCTTCTGGTTTCTCGATCACGCCACTCACCGCAAAAGGAATGGTTTGCACAGCTTTGACTGCATCCGCTTCAGTAGAAGGATTCTGTTTTGCGATACGCTGATGAATTTGATGAAACTCTGAAGCCGTTCCAGATTCAAGCTGCTTCGGATCTGCTTTGTCCAGATTCCACCCAAGAGGCTTACCTGACGTGACAGTCCGCGCTGTGATAAACGGTCCGGAGGTGAGAGTCAGACGATAGTGATAAGTGGCACCACCAGCAAAATTGATTGTACTGTTTGGAGTCGCGGGAAAGCAGAAAATCCGAACCAGAAACGTTCCCTGATGAGGAGCTTGAAAAGCGATCAACGAATCATTTCCATGATCGTCATCGTTCTGTTCAATGACATATCCATCTGCGTCCAAAATTTGCAACACGGAATCCATAGGTGATTCAAATGCTGCATGGGCATCAACAGAAGCAACCAGAGTTTCTCCATCGGCTAACGTCACGGCGAAAGTGTCGACTTCCCCTCCCCTGTGTAGAACACCGTTTATCAGGATGGGAAGCGACTCGATCTTTTCAGCTTCCGTCGCTGAGTTGTTCGGTTCTTTCTCAGTTATCTCTGGGAGAACTCCAACCAGGATAGGAAGTTGAGAAGTTGCTCCTTCGGCATTATGGAAACGCAACCAATGCAAGCCCGGTTGAGCATCCGCAGAAGCGGTGAGTGTTAACTGATCTCCCTTTTCAGAGAGCTTGAACTCACCGAGTGCATCGCTCGACGCCACAACTGAAACTGGCTGAGTCCCCGGTTTCCCAGTCAGTTTGAACTCAGCAGTTGAACCTCGCTGCAGACCGGGAGGAAAGATCGATGTTATTGCAGGCGCTTCAGCAGCAACCTCAGGAGCTGCAAAAAACGCCATTGCAAGTAAACCGAGCAACGGACGGCAGAACGTTACAACTTTACTGTTCAACCGCAGCTGAACAGGAAGAGAGCAGAATTTCATCTCAACGCCTTGTGAGTTGACGCGAACGAAGCAGTGAGGAGTCACCAATCAAGGCTCCTCCCACGCTAACAAGCCATGAATGCACAATCGAGCAAAACGCTCTTCGCGAACACAAAGTCACACGAAAACATTCTAGAACGGGTCTCAAAACTTTCTGTTCACTTCTCTGGTACAGAGAAAGGTCGCGATTCCAGAGGTTCTGAGACTGCTTCTAGCCCATGAGTTCGGTGATGGGGGTCGGGTCGCTGACAAGGTGAGTTGGACGTCCAAGCGGCGTATACAGCATTTGATCGGGATCAATTCCGAGCTTGCGATAAACCGTCGACGCGAAGTTCTCAGGAGAGAGGACTCGATCAACAGCTGAGTACCCTTGTCGATCCGTTGCTCCAACGATCGTTCCGCCAGGAGTTCCCGCTCCGGCCATCAGCACGGACATTGCATTTGACCAGTGGTCACGTCCACCATCCTTATTGATCTGAGGCGTTCGGCCGAATTCTCCCAGTACAACGACGAGAGTTTCGTCGAGGAGACCACGTTCTTCCAGATCAGAGATGAGAGTTGCAATTGTGTTGTCGACACCAGGAAGGCGTTTTCGACAACTCGGGAATAAACCACGATGATGGTCCCAGCCACCCTCATAGAGAGTTACAAAAGGGACACCAGCTTCGACGAGACGTCGACCAAGAAGCGCTCGTTGACCGAATGGATCTCTACCGTATCGGTCCCGAAGTTCTGCATCTTCCTGGTTAATGTCGAACGCCTTCTGTGCACTTGGAGAAGACATCAGGTCGTAGCTTTGCGTGTAGTATTCATCGAGTGCTTTTGCCGGATCGCCACTGGCTCGATTTTCGAATCGAGGAAGCTGATCGACAACCGACCGCAGGTCTTTGCGACTAACGAAACGCTCTTCTTTCAGACCACGTGGGAGAGCAACGTCTCGCACACGGAAGTTGCTGCTGTTAGGGTTATCGGGAACGACAAATGGTGCGTATTGTGCACCAAGGAAGTTCGGTCCCCCAGAGCGGGACATGCTCGGAATCGAGAAGTACGCCGGAAGTCCATTCTGGTGTCCGCGATCGTGTGCGGTAACTGACCCAAGGCTTGGATGGAAACTTACGAAAGCTCCGCAACCAACTGGAATCCGGGGTGGGGCACCGGTCATCATGTAGTGGTTACCGGCTCCGTGGTTTCCCTGATTGTGTCGGATCGAGCGAATAATCGACAGCTTGTCCGCGATCCCCGCTAACTTCGTCATGTGCTCGGAAAAATGTACACCCGGAATTTTGGTTTCGATGGGGAAGAACTCCCCACGAATCTCACTCGGAGCAAGTGGCTTAGGATCGAATGTTTCATAGTGGGTTGGACCACCATCCAGCCAGACAAGAATACAGCTCTTGGCTTTAGCTGTCGGATGGCCTGCTTGTTCGCCGGCGTTGGCACGAAGGGAAAGTAGATCGGCAAAGCCAGTTCCCAATGCAGCGGTGAGGCCGAACTGAAGGCAGTTTCGGCGACTGATTCCGTTGCAGTTACGATTGATCGTTTTCTTCAAGGTAGGCATGGAGTCATCCTCAAAAGGGGATGGGAGGGAAATTGGAGGGATGGTCGTAGATGTCTTTTTTTGCCGGTTAGTCTTTAAAGACAAACTCGGGAGTATTCATCAACGCCCACATTAAGTCTTCAGTACTCTGTCGACGCTGTGTGAGTGCATCAGCCTCACTCTCTTTATTGTCGTATAAATTGACGGCGATGTCCAACTCTTTCTCATTTGGGTATCGAGAGTAGATCGCAAGGTAGAGGTTTTTAACGATTTCTTCAGGCGGAAGTTCGCTCTTGGCGAGTTCGACAGCCCAACCTTTATCGGAAGTCACTTTATTGAAAAGGTTTTCCGAATTCATCAGATGTAACGTTTGTACGACTGTAGGATCTGATGTTCGCTCACACGGCGGATCCTGGTTTGGATCGGGGCGACCGTACGCATCCAGAAACAATGAACTGATTCGATGTGTCCAAAGTTCCTTCGCTTTTGTGTTGGGTGCCATTCCTGAAAACGATTCGGGAATCCCCGTGATCTGAACAACCGAATCAAGCAACACTTCAGCTCGTAACCGCTCACGGAAGTGTCGAGAGAAATAACGTGTATCGACCGCATTCCGCTCTGTCGGAACCGAACTTAACGCGTAGGTATTGGACAGCACGATGTGGCGAATCAATTTCTTCAAGTCGAAATCATTTTCGGCAAGATAGTCACCCAGATACTTCAGCAACTCTGGATTCACTGCCGGGTTCGTCGCTCGTAAATCGTCCACGGGTGTCACGAGCCCCATAGTCATCAAGTCCGTCCAGACACGGTTTGAAATTGTCTGGCAGAAGTAATCATTGTCGGCAGAGGCCATCCAGTCTGCGAGCGCAATCCGCGGATCTGTCCCCTCAGGAATTTCGGTGGATTCCCCGTACAAAGGTTTTGGAGCCAGCACTTCGTCTGTAAGTGGGTGGCGAACATCACCTCGACCTCTGTTGTAAACAAACTCTTCTGATCCAGAAATCGGTGGCGATAACCCAGTTCCCTTGTGACCGATCTTCGCGAAATAGGCAGCGAAGCTGTAAAAGTCTTCTTGTCCGTAAACTTCAAATGGATGGTGATGACACTTCGCACATTCCAGTCGAATGCCAAGAAACAATTGACTCACAATGGTCGTCAATTCGTCAGGGGTGCGGCGGTCGCGATACAAGGTGACATTGCCTTCTCGGAACGTACTCCCCTGTGCTGTGATGAGTTCTTTAACAAACTCATCGTATGGCTGATTTTTTCGGAAAGCCCCACGAATCCAGGCGTCGTAATTCATCACAGCTTTGATACCGACGCGATAAGGGTTCGGACGCAAAAGGTCGGCCCACTTGTTCGCCCAGTGCTCTGCATATTCCGGCTTGTTCAGTAACTCATCAACAAGTGCCGTCCGTTTTTCGGCGGACTCGTTACTCAGATATGTTCGAGCTTCCTCAGCGGTTGGAAGACGACCAATAATGTCGATGTAGGCCCGTCGTAAGAACCGATGCTCGGGAGCTGGTTCTGAAGAGTCGAGACCTAAGCGAGTCAACGTTTTAGCGACCATTTTGTCGATAGGGTGATCGCTCGCCAACGAAACTGGTGGGGGTGCTGTACCTGGTGATGGGACCGAACCAGTGAAGATTGCAAAGTGGCCGGAATAGCGGGCCATAATGGCCGCCTCTCCTGTAATGTTTCCGGCAGTCACTACACCGTCTTCATCGACAGCGACAATCGGCGCTTCATTCGATTGGTAAATCGACATGTCAGTGACATCTCGAGTGGTCCCATCGGAATAGTGTGCAATCACCGTGAGTTGTTGCTTGCCGTGGTGAGGAAGAATTTTCTCTGTCGGTGTGACAGTGACATTTTTCAGTGTGGGCGTATTCGGGACTGACCGAGGAGCGCCGGCGCGAATCCAGTCCAACAACAACTGATAGCCATCGCTATCAGCCTTCAACCTGACCCCTCCTCCATGTGGAGCTTCTCCCAGAGGCTTTCTTAGCAACAAACTGGACTCTGGACGAGTTAATGAGATACGACGGCCACGAGTTTGTTTTGCCAACGCGTTGTGATCAAAATCAGAATCGAAACCAAGCAAAGAGAGCTGGAAACCGTTCTGGCCACGCTGTTTTCCGTGACAGGCTCCGGAATTGCAGCCGAAACGTGTCAGCACCGGTTGAATGTCCCGATCGAAGTCGATTTCTTCGGGCGCAAGTCGGGTTTGGTCGTCCGCTTCCACAGACAAGCTCAGTCCCAACAAAACAACAGGCAGGAGGAGTAGAGATTCGAATATTCTTTTTGCAGGCATCAAGGTGAGGAACCTTCCAATACAATTGGGGAGCCAGTGGGGGGTGGTTGCCGGGGCTTGTGACCAAATTTGGTAGTAAATCTTGACCACCAGTGAGGCATGTTACCGGCGAGGCATATTAATTGTCACACTTATTAGGTCACCCTGAGTGATTGTCGTACTTACCATATGCACTTCAAAAAGGTACATGGAAATACGGTTCTCAAACCGTGCGACGTCATGTGTGCTCTGAAAATGGTGGGTGCTCTAAGAACTGATCCCAAAACATTCATCACGGCGATTTCAGGAAAGGGTCTCAGCTCAGTAAAACATTAGTTCATTATATATCGATTCGATCCCTTTGATCAATGATCAACTTTCTTTCAAGGCTGTTTATGGGTGCAATTCCTAATTTGTGTATTCCTTTTGTGATTGAAGGACAACTGTCAGGAAGAGAGATAGAACGGGTCGTGCGTTTTTTCACGGAGTTGGCGACGAAGAAAGTCTTCTGTCCCAGAACCCTGAAAGAGAGAGTCAAGAATGCTCCCGTCGACATGTCTGAATTCTTCCGTTTGCGTTTGTTCTGCAATCGCTCATCTTTAACGGAACCATAGCATTTCTCCATGTTTTCCAAGACTCACTTTTTCAACGACTTTTATGCCAGCCTAGAGCATCTTTCGAATTGGTTTGCAGGTTCTGCCTCGTGGCGAACAGCATTTTCATTAGAACTGATCCTGAAACTTGAAATTGCTCTCTCAAACGTTGAGGAAAGCATCTATTCCAGAGGTTTTCGGACTGGTTCTAGAGAAATGCGTTCTTCACGGGCACACGGTAGAGCAACTGCTCTAGTGGTGAGCTTAAGTCGATTCAGAAATTCTCGAAACCTGTCACCCATTCACTGAGGTGAATGTATCCTTCTCATTGAGAATTCGTTTACTGCGATCACTTAACTGTTTTGGGCTGCAGGGCGAATCGTTAAACTGAGGTCATTCTGCTTGCGAACTACTTGCGAATAATTTGAAGCCACTTTTCTCAAACATTCAGTTCTGCCATGACAACTCCCGCCACGAAATTACTCAACCAGACATTAGTTGTTGGCTCTCACGAATTTCGCTCCCGGCTGATCCTAGGTACGGGGAAGTATTCGACATACGAATTGATGCAGGAGTGCCTGGCAGAAAGCGAAGCAGAAGTGATTACCGTAGCAGTTCGGCGCGAAAGGCTGATCGACGCTGATGGTCGTAACATTCTGGATTTCATCGACCTGGATCGGTACACCATCCTTCCGAACACAGCTGGCTGTTTTAACGCAGAGGATGCAGTTCGTGTTGCTCGATTAGGCAGAGAGATTCTCGAAGGCCTCGAAAACCCTGGAGCTGACTGGGTGAAACTGGAAGTCTTGGGAGACACGAAAACTTTGCTTCCCGATCCTGTTGCCACACTTCAAGCGACCGAAAAATTAGTCGCTGACGGTTTCCAGGTTCTTTGCTACACAACCGATGATCCGATCACCGCTAAACGCCTGAAGGAAGCGGGAGCGACTTCGGTCATGCCAGCTGGAAGTCCTATCGGCAGTGGGCAAGGCTTGCTGAATCAGAACAACATTCGAATCTGTCTCGAATACCTCAAAGAGAATGATCCGGACTATCCTGTCATCGTTGATGCCGGTGTCGGCACCGCCAGCGATGTCGCCATTGCGATGGAACTGGGATGTGACGGAGTCTTGCTGAACACCGGGATCGCCTCAGCTGGAAACCCACTACTGATGGCAAGTGCAATGCGAGACGCTTGCCGAGCCGGTCGAATGGCTGCTCATGCCGGTCGGATTCCAAGAAAACTTTACGCGACAGCTTCCAGCCCGGAGACCGGTATTATCTCTGCGAGCAAATGACTCTCCGCGAAGCGCCAGCTTACAGCATGATCACTTGTTGATCGTAAGAGAGTTCGACGCCATCCGGCAGCTGAAGGTTCGTTTCTTCGTACCCTAAGCGATGGGAAACGTGAGTCAAAAAAGTTTGCTGAGGTTGAAGCCGCTCGACCACTTCGAGCGCTCCTTCAATGTTGAAATGAGTCGGGTGTGGTTCAAAATGGATTGCCCCAAGAACGAGGACCCGCAATCCCTCGAGAAGCGGCCAACTTTCTTCTGGAATCTGGCTAACGTCTGTGCAGAAAGCGACATCGTTAATGCGATACCCCAGCACTGGAAGACGGCCGTGGATTAATCGAATCGGCTGGAGGGTCAACCCGCACAGTTCGAACGGCCTCAGCCCGATCTCACGGAAGGTGAGCATCGGTCTTGAGTGCAACGACTTCTTGACTGTCTCATCAAAGGCGTAAGAGAACGTGCGGCGAATCGTTTCTTCGACAGCATCTTCGCAATAGACCGGAACAGGTTGTTTTTTCTTGAATCCGAAGATACGCAGATCGTCCAGGCCGAGAATGTGGTCGGCATGACCATGCGTGTAAACGACGGCTTCAATCATCTCAATTGACTCACGAATCAATTGCAGTCTGAGCTCCGGACCGGTATCAATCAGAAAAGTGGAATCACCGTTTTGGACCGCAACACTCGTGCGCATCCGCTTGTCTTTCGGATTATTGGATGTGCAAACCGGACAGTGACAACCAATCATCGGAACCCCCATACTGGTCGCGGTTCCGAGAAGCGTCATCCGGGGAGATTCATCGGCACTCAATCGACCTCCTCCACCAGTTCCGAAACACCATCAGCCGTCAGCAATAGAAGACGCTTTGTGAGTGGGTGATCAGTGTTGTCAAAATCTCGCTCGACCTGTTGTCGAATCTCAGGAAGCATTTCAGGGGCCTTAATCGAAATTGCAATAAAGAAGTCGCGGCCGGGTGCTCCGACGACCAAATCGCTCTGGACAGCCTCGCGCATCCGTTCTCGAAAGGAATCGCAGAGAAGTCGAGCAGAATTATAGGTGTCTGGCTGATTGGGCATCATCATTCGCGGGTCTCCCTCTTCTGAGGTCGCCACAGCCATTTCCATCGGCTCTTTTTCGAAGTAACTTCTCAAGTTCTCAATGGCCATTTGGTGCAATTCATCTTGCGTCAAAGACCAGTGCCCAAGGAGTTCATCGCGGATGTACCAGTAGGCGTTCGCTTCGTCGACTACATACAAAATCACTAACCCGCCGACCCAGGGAGTCCCAACGATATTAGGAAACTTCTCTTTCCACAGTTCCTCTGGATAGAGCATCGGCATTAGCCGGTCCCGCACAATTTCGAGTGGCGGTGAGGTTTCGTTTTCTCCCCAGCCCTGAACCTGAACAGCTGTTGAAAACGCTGGCAGCAGAATCTTTTCAAACTGATCCGGTTCGCGAATGTACGCGCGGTAAAAATTTCCGAGGTTGAGCCGGGAAGTCTCAATTTGAATCTGAAACTCCCCTGCCAGATTCACCGTCAACAAAGGAAATTTAGAGCGTGCCAGCTCCAGAGCATTCTGAGCGAAAACTTCTGGGGGATCTGCCGGTTCTTCACACAGTTCCATGCTCATGAGGATCATTCGAACGATCGATTCCAGTTCCGGGTCGCGTTCCGAAGTGTGCAAAAGAGTGATGACTACCAGCAATCGATCTCGACGGAACGACCAGATCGTCCAACTTCGCCATTCACCGGGAGCAAGGAGTTTGGCCCACCATTTTCGTGAGGGATCAAGGATTGCATCGCCCTTGACGGTCTCGTCTGCGCCAATTTGCTCATCTTCGGAAATCGTGACGTTTCGGGATTCTGGAAACTGCTCGACAATATCTTCCAGGCGAGGGAGTTTTCCTTCTTTGTCATCGCCGATCCAAACAGTATTAATCGCCACGAGCGCTTCAGTCTCTGGAGGATGCAACGCAATGGTCCCCTGACGCTCTTCAGTTTCCCACTGAGGTGGGTGATGAAGATGGAACCAGTTTGAAGGACCAACTAATGTTGACCAATGTTCCGGAGCAGAATCCATGGCAATACTCGGATCATCCTTGGCGAAAACGGCTGACTGTTCATCAGCGTTAAGCGATATTCGACGACAGCTGCATATAGGCCATTCGCAATTCATGAGCAGACTGCTTGAGCAACTCTGCTTCGTCGTCTGTTAAATTGCCTTTGCACTTCTCTTCCAGCACGCCAAGCAGATCAATGAAGTGCTTCGCCAGGGGAAGTTGTTGTTTTTGATTCCCAGTGGGATCTGGAATCACCCCAAGCGCCACCATGGCCTGAGTTGAAAACATCTGCACGAGCATCGAGAAAGTCGCCGGAGGCAAATTGTTAAGATCCAGTTTCGGTTCATCATCGGATGCAGCAGCCTCAGATGCTGCAGGTTCTTGCTGCATCTCTGCGTCACGCTTGGCATCTTCTGCTTTCACTCGATCTTTCCAATCGTCATCACCAACGACTTCGATTTGCGGTTTCTCCGATTCATTCCCGTCAGACATTTCAGTTTCCAATCAGCAGTGCGTTCTAAATTCAGAATTCTCCAGATTGAAGGATACGCCGAGCCGTGTCGAAGTTTCAATGCCTGCACTCACGTAAAGCAATTTGGCGTATTCGCCCCGGACTCAAGTGCATCTCAGTCGTATGTCAGATGTTGGATTTAAGAAACAACCCAACAGCATCAACATCGACTGATGCGTCTTAATTCGCTCTCAGTGAAATTGCCAGAGTTGGGACTCTTCTATCTGAAAATGAACAGGTTTTGCAGTGCTTGAATCACCCAACTTGTTCTGATACCGTCCACACTGGATTCAGTCTGTCAGCCTGTCAGCAATAGCCTTTCTTCTTTGAAAGCAGTACTGAAAGCGGCAGGCGAATTGAAGATTGAACGCATTGAACTGCGAATCAACGACCTTTTCAGAACTTGCTGAGAGAAGAACAAACCCATGTACAACGTGACCTTAATCCCTGGTGATGGCGTTGGTCCAGAAATCACCGAAGCCACAAAAAAGTGTATCGACGCCACCGGAGTCAAAATCGACTGGGACCTCCAGGAGTGCGGGATCGAGGTCATTGAAAAAGAAGGCTCCGTGCCGGATCACGTGATGGACTCCATCCGCAAAAATGGAATCGCATTGAAAGCCCCGATCACGACACCAATCGGAAAAGGTTTTCGAAGTGTGAACGTCTTTCTGCGACAGGAACTTGGTTTGTACGCCTGTGTCCGCCCCTGCAAAACCTATAAGGGTGTCAGAACTTACTACGAACATGTCGATCTCGACATGGTTCTCATCCGAGAAAACACCGAAGATCTCTACGCCGGTGTGGAATTCCAAGCGGGAGCGGAGCAAACCGCTGAACTGATCAAAACAATCAATGAGTTCTCAGCCGGGCGGAAAATCAATACGACGCCTCAAACAACTGGCGTAAGTATTAAGCCGATTTCCTATGAAGGAACTCGACGGATTGCAGACTTTGCATTTGACTATGCTGTCAAACAGGAACGCAAGTCAGTGACGTCAATCTGCAAAGCCAACATCATGAAGTATACTGATGGCCTGTGGTACGACGAAACACGTGCGGTCGCCCTGGCATACGGAGCGAAGTTTGAATGGGAAGATCTCGCCGAAGGGGTCTCCCCAGATGCCGAACTTGTTGGCAAAGTCGGAGACGCTTCCAACATAACTTACATGGAACGTCTCATTGACAACATGTGTATGCAACTCGTTCAAAAACCTGAACAATACGACGTCATGGTCACCCAGAATCTCTATGGCGATATCCTCAGCGATCTGTGTGCCGGGCTCGTCGGCGGACTCGGTGTTGCTCCCGGAGCAAACATCGGAACCGAAGCAGCCATCTTCGAAGCAACCCACGGAAGTGCTCCGAAGTACAAAGGTCAAAACAAAGTGAACCCGGTTGCGTTGATCCTCTCCGGAAAAATGTTGCTTGATCATCTTGGTGAGCGAGAAGCTGCAGCGAAACTGGATCGTGCCATCGCGGCAGTCATTGCAGAAGGCAAAGACGTCACTTACGACATGAAGCCTAATCGCACCGATCCAACAGCTGTTGGAACTCAAGAAATGGCGGACGCGATCTGCAAAAAGATGCAAGCAGAATAGTAAAGTGCGTTCAATCTGAAACTTAAAAGCCGGAGTCTTGTACTCCGGCTTTTTTGTTAAATGGACATCTTTCACCTGAAAGAGTCGCGAACTTCAGATGCTTGCTCATCGCAAAGTATCAGCCAAATCAATACCTGCGCAGCGACAGCGAAATGACATTCGCTGTTTGCAGAATCACATTCAAGGCTCGAAAGAGCAGTAGTGTGGAAGGATTGACTGACATCGATATAATCAATTTGGTAGATTTATCTGAAATTCTGTTTGTGTCCCGTCCGCTGATGCGGAGCGGTAGAGAGTCTGAATCATATTTAAGTATCTCTCCGAAACCTTTCTGACGAAGGTGTCTCAGTGTTTGAGAAACCAAATCTTGGTTTCCGGATCAGTTCTAAGCTTTGAGGATTTTCACTGATGAAGAAAACATTTTTAATCCCCACACTTTATGGATTGCTGATCAGCTCGATGGTTGCGACACCATCGTTTGGTCAAGAAACAATCCGGGACGCTAAGAAGAAGGCTGAAGAACTCGGCCCCAAGGAAGTCCTGCTTGGCGAAGGAGATCTTCTGAAAGGAATCCCTGGAGAAGGCGACCTGACTCCCAAGGAAATCCGGGATTGGCTGAAGAATCCCGAAGTACATCGAGTGATTCGTCCAATTCTCCCTCTTGGACTTGCTGCAGGTGCTTCGCAGATCAAAGGGATTGATGAAACCCCAATGACTCAAGCAAAGATCGAGCTCGGTCGACAACTCTATTTTGACCCACGCCTCTCTTCTGATTCAACGATTAGTTGCGCCTCCTGCCACCACCCTGACCAGGGATACTCCCACACCACTCGGTTTGGGGTCGGTGTTCAGGGGCAAGAAGGAAACCGAAACTCTCCGATCAGCTACAATCGTATCCTTTCCGATCTACAATTCTGGGATGGTCGCGCCCTGACACTCGAAGAGCAGGCAGTCGGCCCGATTGCAAATCCCGTTGAAATGGGAAACAACCACGACGCCTGCGTTGCAACCTTGCAGGAGATTCCTGGCTACAAGATTCAATTCGCTGCAGTCTTCGGCAAGGACGGTCTCAACATCGACAACGTTGCTAAAGCACTCGCGACATTCGAGCGAGCCATTGTCACCGGCCCTTCTGCATACGACTTCAGCGAAGCGATGGCTCAATATCAAAAAATTGACCAGGACGACCTGAAAGATTTGCTTGAAGATGACGAAACGATCGCTGCTCAGTACGAGACAATCAAAAAGGGAACTGAAGCCCTCCCTATGAGCGAGAGCGCACTACGCGGGCAAAAGCTCTTCTTCAGCGAACGTGTGAACTGTGCCGCCTGTCACGTTGGGGCAAATCTGACTGACGAAAAGTATCACAACCTCGGCGTTGGGATCGATGCGGAAGAGCCTGACCTCGGTCGGTACGTCGTGACAAAAGACGAGAAAGATTGGGGAGCCTTCAAAACCCCCACCGTTCGAAACGTCGCTCTCTCTCCACCATACATGCATGATGGCAGCCAAAAAACATTGATGGAAGTTGTCGAGCATTACAACAAAGGTGGAAATCCAAACAAAAACCTTAGCGACAAAATTGTAAAACTCAACCTGAAAGATCAAGAAAAGAAAGATCTCGTTGCCTTCATGGAGGCACTCACTGGATCGTTCCCGAAGGTTGAACACGGACGCTTACCGAAGTAATCTTCGAGTCGATCAACTTGAAGAATCCACTAAACGAGCCGCGTTCTCAAAATTTGAGAACGCGGCTTTTTCATTCGTCTCGAGACAATTGATATCTTTCAGTTGATTAGAGCATCCTTCGAATTGGTTCGCAGGTTCTGCCTCGTAACGAACTGTATCTATACAAGAGAAATGCGTTCTACACTGGCACACGGTAGAGCAAACTGCTCTAAACTGTCATACCAATCGTCGACAAGTTATCGCGACCTTAGGTGCCGAAAAGAATCCCTTGCGTCATCCGGAGTTCGGACTGCTCAAATATCCAGTCACTCCGCTCAGGGCATGCTTTACAGCTTAATTTTCACCAATGCAGTAAAGATATTCTTGACGTCCCTCAGGTCCATTCTCAGCGACACGATAGAAGATCCGGTTGCCTGCAACGGTTGGTGTCGCGAAGAGTTCTGTTCCCAAACTCGTACGAGCAACTTCTTCGTACTTCTCCGGATTGAGTTTGTAAACAATAATTTCCCCCGATTCGGTCGCTGTATAGAGGTGTCCTCCAGCCATGGTGATGGAAGAACTGACTGGACCTCCCAGCCTGGTTTTCCACATTTCCTTTCCGTCAGAACATCTCCAGCAAAAACCGACTCCCGCATCCGTATGAGCATACAGATAACCATCGTAGGCGAGCATTGATTGCTCATAACATTTTTGTTTGTTCTTCCAGACAACCGTGCCTGAGCCGTCCGCCTTGACGGCAACCGTTTCAGAGTTTGGAAAACCTCCACTTGCAAAGACAAGATCTCCATCCCAAACCATCGTCCCACAGGTCGCCATTGTCGCGCCGGGAGCTGACCAGAATTCCTCGCCTGATTTCGGATCGTAGCTGATGACTTCGGAGTGACCACTCAGCAAAAGTTGCTCTTTCCCAGCAATGTTTCCAACGATCGGAGATGAGTAGCTGGCATGTGCGACTCTCTGTGTGGTCCACAATTTCGAGCCATCAAGCTGAGAGAAAGCAACGAGAAAACTCCCGCTGTCAGCTTCTCCAATCACGATGACACTTTCATCATAAAGTAGAGGCGATGAACCATAGCCAAATTTGTATTTTTCCGGATCGAAAGGACCAGCCGATTCGCTCCAGACAAGCTCTCCGCCAACAGTCAGGCAGCTCACTTTAATTTGATCTTCGTTATAAAAGACAACGTAAAGATGTTTGCCGTTACAGGCGACTGTGCCGGAGGCATGGGTATTCTTCTTGTGAACACCCGCTGGAAGATTCCCTTGGTGCACGGGAGTGATCCACTCCTGCTGACCGGTCGTGCGGTTAAAGCAAACCACGCCTTGCATCTCGCTTTGCTCATCCGCAGTTGCGAGAAAAATTTGGTCGCCCACAACCACCGGTGACGCATGACCGCGACCAGGGACAGCAGTTCGCCAAACGACATTCTTCTGTTCATCGAACTGAGTCGGCGGCGACTGGTTTTCAGCTGCCACGCCGTTGAAGTTTGGCCCGCGCCACCATGCCCAGTCATTTTTGGGATCTGGTAATGTGGCAGATAACGTTTGTGTAATCCCAATATTCCAGAATACAACGAGACTGGCGAAGGAACATAACTTCATCAAAGCTTCTCCGTGAATTCCCTGGAGTCTCTTCGAGATGCGGGCCAGTCTTCTAGAATCGGTATGATTCACCGAAATTTCAACCGCTGATGCAGCCTCATGAATGCCTGTTCATCTCCACGATGAAACTTGTCACTGCTTCGGCAATCTCTCAACCACGAGAGAAAACCGGTCAATGAATTCTCAACATTCAGGCGAACAGCAGAAACAGGAGGACCAGAAAATGAGCGATCGACATCATCGCCGCTCGAAACCGCAGCCTCTAGCGATCCAGACGGGACAACTGTCCCGCCTAACGGATCGTTAACTCCTGATGACAAAAATCACTTACGACTCGTCAGCAGCAGCTTCAGAATCATCCTCTGAGGTACTTGAACTTCGGCTTTTTGCTTTAGAAAGTCTCAGCTCAATGTTTTTGACAGTAGCGTTTGCCTTACGCCACATCGGTTGCTTTTTGGGCTCTAACCCTTCGAACTGAGATTCGACAGCTGCTCGTTCTTTTTGAGCGACTTCGAGTTGACGTTGCAATGTTGCTTCTTTAAGGGGCATTTTCTGATTCCATCAGGTTGAGTTGATTCGTTGAAACGCGGGGCGGTATTTTTGCAGGAGATGCCCCGAGATTCAATGTCCTTGATTTTCGATTCACCAGCATTCTCAGGAACACCACTCTCAAACTCCCTGATTCTACCGTTTCCACCCGATACTACACTGTTGACGCACACATTTTGAGTCGCTTGGTATGCTTGTAGACACCGGTTAGAAAATGTAGCGCCTGTCGGGGGGATGATTTCCGGAATAAAAGCGAAGCGCCCAGATGATCACTTTCTTTCCGAAAAACATCCCTACGACAGCCGGCCAACTTCCCATTAAAAGCGGTGTTGAGTTCCTTCAGCTTCTTGCTAGAGCATCTTTCGAATTGGTTTGCAGGTTCTGCCTCGTGGCGAACAGCATTTTTCCTAGAGAAATGCGTTCTTCACGGGCAAACGGTAGAGCAAACTGCTCTAATTGCTTCGCTCTGCTGGTCGGCCGATAGCTTTTGTGTCGTCGCGACTCATTGCTGTAAGGCGGGGGGGATTCCAGCTTTCATCTCCAGATGTTTGACTTACTTTCAAGCTGGCCGTGTCGATTGGCATCGCCACGCGGAAACCAATAAATTTCATCCGATCTGAAGGTGGCTTTTTCCCGCGATATGCCGACCGATGAGCCAGGTCGGGGTCAAACCAACTTCCCCCACGGCAAACTCGTTCCTCACCCGTTTGGGGGGCCTGTCGGATCATCTACTGGAGACGTGCTGTAGGTCTCTTCCACATACCAGTCGGAACACCACTCGAAAACATTGCCATGAATGTCGTATAGCCCAAACGGATTGGCCGCGAGCTGGCCTACCGGATGTGTTTTACCCCGACTGTTTACATGACTCCAACCAGAATCATGTAATTCCGGTTCGCGGTTGCCGCTATGCCAATACGATGTCGTCCCGGCTCGACAGGCCAGCTCCCATTGGGCTTCTGTCGGCAAAACAAACTGGTAGGTTTTATTGGGAACTCCAGTGTTCATCTTTGTCAGAAATTCCTGGACATCATTCCAACTGACGGAATCGACTGGACCTGTCTCGTCTTTCGAGTGCTCCGCAGGGTTATTCTCCATCATCGATTGCCATTGAATCTGCGTGACCTCAAATTTGCCTAGAGCAGTTTGCTCTACCGTGTGCCCGTGAAGAACGTATTTCTCCAGTAAAAATGCTGTTCGCCACGAGGCAGAACCTGCAAACCAATTCGAAAGATGCTCTAGATAGAATGGTTGTGTAATCCGTGTGAAGTGCTGCGGATCCTCAGCGAGAATTCGCTTATGATATGTGACGTTATCTAACGATTCACTTTCTTTAAGGAATTTCGCCTGCTCCTCTTCGGTGGAACCCATCATGAATTCCCCAGGTGGAATGAGCATGAAAACCATCTTCCCCGCCCCCGGTAGTTCGACTTCCTTCTCAACTGGCAGACCGAGGTATTCCGCCCATGCATTCTGATGGGTCTTCGCCTCGGACGCGTCGAACGGAGCGACGGCTGGTGGCGGCGAATGCGACATTTTTAGGGAGTCGCTCGAAGTGCTGTTGCTGTTCCACCGTTGAGCATTTTGAGACGGATCCTGTGAAAAACGAAATCTCCGCCTGGAACCCAAAGCCCACTCCTACGGCCGATGGGGTAACCTTCCTCTGCCACCCTCCCGATCTCCGATCGTTTACCCGACCATGTCCCCAGCGATTTTTTGTTGAACCATGCTTCGATTTCGTCAGCTCCATCAGAGTGACGCACTAGCAAGCGAATCGTTGACCGCTGCGACGTTTGAAAAGTACAAGCACCTGTTAAGGGAGGAACTGCTGTAATCGCTGCTTGTCCAGGATACACGTAATCAAACATCACCGGGCATGGACCTTTTGTGTGCGGAATGTCGAGATTGAAACCCTGCTTGCCGTTGGTGCGGGTGAACTCAACGTCCCACTCAATCGACTTGGATTCAATATCGACAGGAAACACCAGCTTGCAAGGTTTGCCATCTTCAATCTTGACGAAGAGTTCATCCTTCTCGATCCGCCAGCCATTCGCTCCAGTCAGCCCCGGGACAGCCCATCGATCTTGCTCGGGATCAATTAAGGGGATGACATCGATCCATTCACCGCTTTCAAATTTTCGCTTCTTAGAGTCACTTTCAGTGACGCTTCGGTCCGAGACCTTCGTCACGCCGCCAACCGGCACCCACTTCGCTCCGATGATCTTGCCATCATGCCCGTTGCCGGAAGAGTCTTTGAGGATGTCGCCGGTACCTTCATCGAAGTGGTAGAGGGCAAGTGTATCTTTGTCAGTGGCGAAGCGAGTTTTGGGGTCGAAGTCTTTTTCGTAGCGTGCCTTCGTTGAGAATCGAAGCATCTCGTAACGTCCGATCATGCTCTTGCCGATCAGGAAGCGACCGGTGCCGGGACCAAGATTTTTTCCTGTTGTTGGTTTTCGTCCTACCAGTTTTCCATCTCGAAATGCCAGGAGTTCCTGACCGGTGTGAACAAGCGCCAGGTGAACACGCTCGTGTTTCTCGGGAATTTTTCCAGCATCAATTGAGACCTCCCCAATACGAAGACCGGTATGATTGTAGCTGAAGGGGGCAAACTTTATTCCTGCATTTGAAGCGCGGGGATTGACATCACGGCCTGCAAAAACAGCTTGGTTCGTAACCCCCTGTTTGTATTCCCAGCTAAAAGCTGCTTCGAGTGTGAATGGTTTTGTGGGATCAAACTCCAGTGAATCAATATTGACGACATCATCCCCGTCAAACTCCAGACCGCCTGGAAACTCCAGCTTTGGCTCATTTGGCAAGCTTTGTCCAGCTTCTTGCTTCACCCATTTCGCACCGACAATCTTTCCGTCGTACCCGTTGCCAGAGGAGTCTTTGAGGGTGTCGCCGGTGCCTTGGTCGAAGTGGTATAATGCAAGTGTGTCTTTGTCCGGTTGCATACGTTGCGCTGGAGTAAAGTCTGTTTCGTATCGAGCAACTGACGACACACGCACTGGTCCCAATTTTCCAATAAAGTTCTCTCCCATCTTGAAGCTGGCATCGCTCATTCGGACGCTTGAGTTATTGATCGTATTGACAAGTTTCCCATCAACAAAAACCAGGATTTTCTCCCCTGTATAGACCCCTGTAAAATGGTGTCGCTCCCCTAACTGAAGCACCTTCAGCATGGCGAGGTGCTTCGCATCTGCATCCCAACGAACAAACGCGTGATCTTTGCTATGCACTCTGAGACTAAAGCCGCCATCAACCCCTACCAACAATGACTCGCTCGGTGAGCCTTCCCAGGTGACAAACGCTTCGATTGTGATCGGTCCCTCACGATTCAGCTTCAATGTCGGGACTTCGACATAGGCATTTTGGGAAAATTCAAGTTCGAATAATTTGGACAACTCTGCGTGAGAGATCTTTGGCTGGTCATCCGCTTTCACCCACTTCGCCCCGATGATTTTTCCATCGTGCCCGTTGCCGGAGGAGTCTTTGAGGGTGTCGCCATTGCCCGCGTCAAAGTGATACAACGCAGTGGTTTGGTCGTCCTGCTCGAATCGTCGCTGCGGAGTAAAGTCGCTTTGATAACGTACTGATTTTGAAATGCGGACCTCGTCAATCCAGCCAGAGAAGCTACTATTTCCAGTGCCTCCCTTCCACTGATACTCGTAGCTGCATATCTGGAATGTTCCTTTACCTCTTTTAATCTGTCCCTTGCTGGTTTGGATCAATTTCCCGTCGTAGTAGAGTCGGAGTTCCCCATTAGCAGGATCACGAACACCAGCGATATGAACAGGTTGGCCAACTCCGACCAAATCATGTTGGCCCTTCCTCGGACCATCTTCCCCGCCGGTATCAGGCATTTGAAAATCGAGAGCACTGTAGGCGTTACTGTAAATCGAAGCATACGCCTCAGAACCGAGAATCTGTGAGTGTGCTTCCAGGTGAGTCGAATCTCGTTGCAGCCAGACTTCAATGGTCAACGCATCGGTGTCGTCTTTGAGCGTCGGAATGAGGACTTCATCTTCGAGATGAGAGAAGTAGAGGGCGGTTTCAGTTGAGGTCCGTTCGCTAGTCGGAGGTTGTGCTCTGGATGAGCCTGACGCGCGCCCAGGTAATTGAACATCGAAGAGTTCAATTTCACTTTTCGTGTTCGCTGGATCTTTGCCGATGACCATGATCTCGCCATCTTTACTGAAGGCGATATCGAGCGCAGGCGAATTCGCAACTGACGGGATTGTTTGAATTGTCTCCCAAGTTTTTGTGTCGAGTAACTCCAATCGATCCAGCAATCCGCAGGCAAGGATGGTTCCGTCGGGGCTGAACTGAACTGAACTCGGAACGCATTTTCGTTCGAACAATTTTTCTCCGGTACGAACATTCCAGACGTTCAATGCTGTATGCCATGTTGAAACAGCTAACATTGACGACGAAGGATTTAAGGACAATTCGTTAATCTGATCCCCAGGAACACTCCACGATTGCAGAACCGTTTCGGACTGAACGTTCCAGATTTTAATGGTGTTTCCGCTGCCTGTGGCGAGTCGCGCCCCGTCTTGACTCAACGCCAAATCTTCGTTGCATCCGTCGTGATTGAACGTTTAGATCCTCTCTCCGGTCTTGGCGTTTAATAGTTTCGTGTTCCCTTCACAATAAGAGGCAACGAGAGTCTCTCCGTCCGGACTGAATTCCACTGAAAAGCACCATCCGTCTTTGATGCTCAGTAATTCCTTGCCTGTCGCCACATCCCAGATTTTCACATGCAGGTCGTCGCTTCCCGATGCGAGAGTGGATCCATCAGGGCTGAATGCAACACTGCGAACCGGTCCTTGATGGCCAGTCAGTACGTGCAAATTTTTCTGCGTCGCCACATCCCAAATTTTGACTGTCCCTGACGCGCCTGCCGATGCAATCAATTTATTGTCGGGGCTGATTGCAATTCCATGCACGGCATCTTGATCTGCCATAATGCGGAACCGTTCTGAGGCAGGCGTTGTTGATGTCGTCGATTTTGGAGCGATATCGACCCACTTCGCCCCGATGATTTTTCCATGATGCCCGTTCCCGGAGGAGTCTTTGAGAGTGTTGCCGGTCCCTTCGTCGAACTTGTAAAGAGCTACGGTGTTGGCATCGATCGAAAATTGCTGAGGTGGGTCAAAGCGTTCGTCGTACTGGGCCGTCTTCGAGATTTTGACCTGGCGAATCGCGCCAACAAAACTGTCCCCCAAGCTAATTCCTTCGCCCATTCCAGATTTCACATTCTCTGGAAATTGCTCTGCTTCCATGGGCTCCCCGTCCACAAAAAGTTGAATTGTGCCATTTCGAGAAACTCCAGCCAAATGAACCCAGCTTCCTATGTCTGCCAACTGATCCGTACGCGATAACTTCTTAACGCTGTTATCTTCTCCTCGATGCACTGAGAATACCCAAAGTCCACGGGCGAGAGAGAGGGCAGATGTATAGTGTTGATTGACAATGTATTGAGATGCGTCACCTTCGTTGTAAACCGCGTCCGCTCGCACAAAAGCCTCGAAAGTGTATTCATCGTTTTCATACCAAGTGGTCTTCGGGAGCGTTACGCGACTTTTTCCGTTGAATTCAAGAGCAGATTGAAGCGGAATCGCAGGACCTGTGGCCATGCTGGTCGCCTGCCCGTTGCCGGAGGAGTCTTTGAGGGTGTCTCCGCTGCCGTGTAACCCAGCTGGCGGTATCTGCGACGTTTCTAATTTCGTCACGTCGATCGACATGGCCGCGCGGAAACCGATGAAATTCAGTCTCTCTGAAGGTGGTTTTTTCCCGCGATACGCCGACCGAATCGCCATGGCGGGATTCAACCAACTTCCCCCACGGCAAACCCGTTCCTCACCCGTATGGGACCCCGACGGATCATCTACTGGAGAGTTACTGTAGGTCTCTTCTGCATACCAGTCGGAACACCACTCAAAAACATTACCATGAATGTCGTATAGCCCGAACGGGTTGGGCGCGAGCTGGCCTACTGGATGTGTTTTGCGTTCACTGTTTTCTTGACTCCAAGCAGTACCATGTAGATCCGATTCGCGGTTGCCGCTATGCCAATACGATGTCGTCCCGGCTCGACAGGCCAGCTCCCACTGGGCTTCTGTCGGCAAAACAAACTGGTACGTTTCATTGGCAGTTCCTGCACTCACCTTGGTCAGAAATTCCTGGACATCATCCCAGCTGACCGAATGGACTGGATCTGACTCGTCCTGCCAGTAACGTCCAGGGTTATTCTCCATCACCGATTGCCATTGAATCTGCGTGACTTCAAATTTACCCAGATAGAACGGTTGTGTAATCCGTGTGAGGTGCTGCGGATTCTCAGCGAAAATTCGCGTATAATATGAGTTGAGTTCTAACGATTTACTTTCTTTCTGGAATATCGCTTGATCGTCTTTGGTGGACCCCATCAGGAATTCCCCCGGTGGAATGAGCATAAAAACCATCTTTTCGCCCCCCGGTAGTTCGACTTCCTTCTCAACTGGCAAACCGAGGTAATCCGCCCACGCTTTCTGATGGGCCTTGGCCGCGGCTGCGTCAAACGGGGCAATTGCAGGTGGCGGAGAACTCGTCGTTGGCGAAGTCGTCTTCACCCACTTTGCTCCGATGATTTTGCCATCGTGCCCGTTGCCGGAGGAGTCTTGAAGGGTGTCACCAGCTCCTTCGTTGAAGTGGTAGAGAACCTGTGTATTTTCGTCTTTGCTGAAGTGTTGCTCGGGAGTGAAGTCTTGGCTGTAACGCACGCCGGAAGACATACGGAATTCACGGATACTGCCTTGGAATTCATTGCGGAACTGATTTCCCTGATCCGGAAACTCTCGCGCTCCGAGGGTCAGGCCAAAATCCTCTTGCCATAAATCATGAAGTACTTGTGTGAGTTCATCCTGATTCTTCACGCCGTGGTAATAAATTCTGCTCTCGTTAGATTGTTTTCCGTTGACATACAGATGGCCAACAGATTGTTCATCGATCTGAATGTAGACATGAATCCATTCGTGCACTGGAGATTGCAGGGAATAATACGTGGCAAAAAGCGATTGATCTTGCCGATCCTGCCGATCAGCCGCTTTAACAGTGACATAGAGCTGATTTAAATTGTCCTTCCCGCAGCGTCGCGTGAGTAAGGCACTCCCGACTGATGCCGGGAACTGATGAATGAGTCCATCAGACGCAATATCTTTGAATTGTCCTTCGCACCGCATCCACAATTCAAAGTTGAAAGCTTGACCAGGAACAGTACGCACGGAATCGGCATTCACATAGTCGTTTAGACCATCAAATTGGAGCGCAAATTCCTCGTTCGACGGAAGCAAAGTTGGATTTTTAACGGGCGAATTATTTGTTGGTGGAGGCAATTCCACCTTAGCCTTTTCGCCATTCAACAGCCCGTCGAGTTTGTTGTTGAGGACGACAGCTCTCAGTGCCGTCTTCCCATCTTTGTTGACGGTGAATTCTTCAACGTGGGTGGAGAGTCCTTCTTTTTCGAG